>JANWJZ010000022.1 GCA_025451675.1 Halanaerobiales bacterium
AGGAGAGTATTGGGTTTAAATATATCCGCGGCCATGGTATATTTTCTGATGATGTAGGTATATACAGGGAGTATGAAATAGATGGTGAAATCCACACTTTTTATAATTTTACCTATCTGGACCGGATTATCGATAGCTATCTGGAACATGGTATCCGTCCTTTTCTGGAACTGGGTTTTATGCCTGAAAAGCTTAAATCAGGGAAGGAGACAATCTTTTACTGGAAAGGAAATGTAACTCCTCCTACTTCTTACGAGAAGTGGGCAGAATTGATAAAGGTTACTTTAAATCATCTTATAGAGAGATATGGCCGGGAAGAGGTGATTACCTGGCCGGTAGAAGTATGGAATGAGCCCAATATTGGTTTCTGGGCAGGTACCATGGAAGAATATTTTACCCTTTATGAATACTCGGCCAGGGCTGTCAAGGAGGTTGATCCCCGTATCCAGGTGGGTGGGCCGGTAATCTGTGGTGTGGAAACAGAAAAATGGCTGAGGGCTTTCTTCGAATTCTGTATGGAGAGTGGTGCTCCCCTGGATTTTGTCTCCAGGCATTGCTATACTGCCAATCAGCCAACCCTGCGGGGTCATTATATCTACCATACCCTCAATGAACCTACATATATGATAGAGGAATTGAAGGAAACCAGGGCGATTATGGCAGATTATCCGCAGATTGCTGACTTACCACTGCATATTACTGAATTCAATAGCTCCTATGTACCGGTCTGTCCTGTGCATGATACAGATTTTCATGCCGCCTATATTGCCCGGATTCTCAGTGAAGCAGGAGAATATGCTGATTCCTATTCCTACTGGACCTTCAGTGATGTCTTTGAGGAACAGGATGTACCAAAGGCGGTTTTCCATGGCGGATTCGGTCTGGTGGCTTTGAATTCAATAAAAAAACCAACATTTTACGCTTTTGAGTTTTTCTCCAGGGCCGGGAAGGAACTACTTTACCGGGACGATAACCTGCTTGTTACCAGAGATGAGGACAGGTATGTAATTATCGGTTGGAATTGGGGAGAAAAAAAGGAAAATGATACAGCCAAAAGCTATAAGTTAAAATTGCCAGCAATTAGCGAAGAGGCCATCCTCATTAAAAAGGAAGTGGGCGGTGCCCAGGGGAATCCTCTGCGGACCTGGAGTAATCTGGGCAAACCTCGTACTCTGAATAAAGAGCAGCTGGCTGTCCTGCAGGCTTCAGCAGAGCCCCTGCAAAGAGATGAAAAACTTGTTGCGGAAAAGGGGACCTATGAGCTGGAATTAAATATAGCTGTTAATCACCTCTGTATGTTGGAAATTTTACCGGTAGTTGATAAAACAGATAGCTACCTCGGCTATGATGAAGATTTCGTCTGGCTGGAAGAGTAAATTATATATTTAGATATATAAAATATATACAAATAAATTTAATAAAAAATAATAAGGAGTGACACTAATGAATAAACTGACCTTAAATGCAGATTTAAAAAAGGGAAAAATCAACAAAAATATTTACGGCCATTTTTCAGAACACCTGGGACGTTGTATCTACGAAGGCTACTGGGTTGGAGAAGACTCCTCAATTCCCAATACCCGGGGTATCAGAAATGATGTAGTTGAGGCTCTGAGAAATATTAAAATACCTGTCCTGAGATGGCCAGGAGGTTGTTTTGCTGATGAATATCACTGGAAAGATGGAGTAGGCCCCCGGGAAAAGAGGGCCAGGATGATCAATACCCATTGGGGCGGTGTCATCGAGAATAACCATTTTGGCACCCATGAGTTTATGGATCTCTGTGAACAGTTGGGTACTGAACCTTACATCTGTGGTAATGTAGGAAGCGGAACCGTCCAGGAGATGCAGGAATGGGTAGAATACATGACCTTTGACGGTGAATCCCCCATGGCTAACTGGAGAAAGGAAAATGGCCGGGAGGAACCCTGGAAATTAAAATATTTTGGTGTAGGTAATGAGAACTGGGGCTGTGGCGGCAATATGCGCCCAGAGTATTATGCCGATCTATACAGGAGATATCAGACCTATGTGCGGAATTATGGAGACAACAAGATTTTCAAGATTGCCTGTGGCCCCAATGTTGATGATTACTACTGGATGGAAGTGCTGATGAGAGAAGCCTGCCGCTTCATGGATGGTATTAGTTTACATTATTATACTGTTACCGGTACCTGGGAAAATAAGGGTTCTGCTACCGATTTTGATGAAGAGAAATGGTTCATTACCCTGAAGAAATCACTCTTTATGGAAGAATTAATCCAGAAACATAGCACTATAATGGATAAATATGACCCTGAAAAGAGAGTGCACTTAATTGTAGATGAATGGGGTACCTGGCATGATGTAGAACCGGGAACCAACCCTGGCTTCCTCTACCAGCAGAATACCATGCGGGATGCCCTGGTGGCCGGTATTACACTGAATATCTTTAACAAATATTGTGAGCGGGTGCAGATGGCCAATATAGCCCAGACCATCAACGTTCTCCAGGCCGTTATCCTGACCAGGGGAGCAGAAATGATCCTGACCCCAACCTATCATGTCTTTGACCTTTATAAGGTGCACCAGGATGCAGATTTAATTGATCTCCATCTGCAAAGCGAAGACTACGAGATGGGTGGAGAAAGTATACCGGCAGTAAGTGCTTCAGCTTCCATGGACAGCAATGGAGACATCAATATCACATTCTGTAACCTGAAGGCCAGCGAAGGGGTTAAGGTGGATTGTATTTTTAACAGCACAGATTTCAGGATTGGCAGCATGACCGGCAAGGTACTGGCTGCTGATGAAATTACTGCCCATAATACCTTTGAGGAGCCAGATAGGGTGAAACCTGCTGCCTTTAATGCTGCAGAGAAAACTGAGACCGGTTTTACCGTTAATTTACCTGCGGCTTCAGTAGTACTGCTGACATTAAAAAGGGAATAAAAGATGTCTAAAGAGGGTTGTAAAGGTTGTTCAGCATCGGTTTATCTCAGTGTAGAGGATCTCTATGAGATAATCAGGGATGCAGAAGCAAACACCGGGGCAGATCTGGTGGAAGAGGATATCTATAAAAGCCGCCTGGAAATCTGTAAAGAATGCCCTGACCTGCTCTATAACACTACCTGTAAATACAGCGGCTATATTGTCTATGTACTGGCCCGGAATAAAAAGGCCAGCTGCCAGAAACCTGGTGAGAAAAAGTGGTAGGCAGATAATCAGGGAATATAAGACTGTAGATATTTATCGGACTGCAGATATTTATCTACAGTCTTTTTTTACCTGTTCCCCGGTGTAGCTTTAGCCTTTAACCTGTGTATAGTACAGAATTGTTCTTTTAGTTGAGAGGCCGGCAGTTAAATTTTATTGAAATGAAAAGCAATATTGTAATGTATATTTATAAATGGTAAAATAATAGGAAAACAAATTGTAACTAAAAGGAAGGAAGGGCAGAATATGAGAGGAATAATTACTGTAATCGGAATGGACAAAATTGGTATAATTGCCGGAGTAAGCACCCTGCTTGCTGAATGTAAAATAAATATCCTGGATATCAGCCAGACTATCATGGGAGAGTATTTTACCATGATAATGATGGTGGATATGGAAAAGATGGAACTCTCGCTGGAAGAGGTCAAGGACAGGCTGAATAAATTGGGAGAGGAATTGGGAGTCTCCATCAAATTACAGCATGAGGATATTTTCCGCTCCATGCACAGGATATAGTAAGCATGGGATTTTAAAGCGCGCGTGGGATTTCAAGTGATATAAGAGAGGAGAAGTAGAAATGTTTAATCCATATGAAATTATGGAAACAATACATATGTTGGAAGAGGAGAAGCTGGATATCAGGACAATCACCATGGGTATATCTCTCCAGGATTGTGCCCATGGAGATATCAGTATCCTGAAGAAGAAGATCTATGATAAAATCTGTAACTATGCTAAAGACCTGGTAAAAGTGGCTGATGAGATCCAGCTGAAATATGATATACCGATTATAAATAAAAGGATTGCCGTAACACCCATTGCCATGATCGGCGGAACCGGTACGGAAGAGGATTATATCAGTATAGCCAGGACCCTGGATGAGGCGGCAAAAGAGGTAGGTGTTGATTTTATCGGGGGTTTCTCTGCCCTGGTCCATAAAGGCTATACAGATAATGACCGGAAGTTGATTGCCTCTATACCTGAAGCCCTGGCCAGTACAGAAAGGGTCTGTTCCTCAGTGAATGTGGCGACGACAAAGGCAGGTATCAACATGGATGCAGTGGCAGAAATGGGCAGGGTAATTAAGAAAACAGCAGAGCTGACTGCGGATAAAGATGGAATCGGCTGTAGCAAGTTAGTGGTATTTGCCAATGTCCCGGAGGATAACCCCTTCATGGCCGGAGCCTTCCATGGCCCCGGTGAGGGAGAGTGTGTAATAAATGTGGGTATCAGCGGGCCAGGAACTGTCAAGGCCGCCCTGCAAAAAGTAAAGGGCAAACCCTTTGATGAGGTAGCCGAAACAGTTAAGAAAACGGCCTTTAAAATCACCAGGATGGGACAGTTAGTAGCCCGGGAGGCAGCCCGGATGCTTGGAGTCCCCTTTGGCATAGTGGATCTGTCCCTGGCGCCGACACCGGCAGTTGGAGATAGTGTAGCCCATATTCTGGAGGAAATGGGCCTGGAGTGCTGTGGAACCCATGGTACTACTGCTGCCCTGGCCCTTCTGAATGATGCCGTGAAAAAAGGCGGGGTAATGGCCTCCTCCCATGTGGGCGGTTTAAGTGGGGCTTTTATTCCCGTCAGTGAGGATGCAGGGATGATCGAGGCAGTGGAAAAGGGGGGCCTTAGCCTGGAAAAGCTGGAGGCCATGACCTGTGTCTGTTCCGTGGGCCTTGATATGATCGCAATCCCCGGGGACACCCCGGCAGAGACCATTGCTGCCATTATTGCCGATGAGGTTGCCATAGGGGTAATCAATAATAAGACTACTGCTGTCCGGCTTATTCCAGCACCTGGGAAGGATGTAGGGGATGAGGTAGTCTTTGGGGGCCTGTTTGGCCGGGCACCGGTAATGAGGGTCAATCCATATTCCAGCAAGGATTTCATTGCCCGGGGTGGTAGGATCCCTGCCCCCATGCATAGCCTGAAAAACTAGCTGTTAATTTATCCTCCCTGGCCTTCTGTCCGGGGAGTCATACCTTTTTCTTTGATAAAAATAAAGGCTGAAATTAGAACAAGGAAAGCTACACCTGCTGTGGCAAAATACATGCATAATCGGCTGATTTCCAGTAAAGAGGTAAAAGCAGGCGGGCCTATGGCCACTCCGATAAAACGGGCGGCACCATATAGGGAGGTTATGACACCCCTCTGGCTGGTGCTGCAGGAGCTGGTTACCATGGTATTTACAGAGGGCAGGACCAGGCCAGTACCTATGCCCAATAAGGAGAAAAATATTAAGTAAGCCAGGAGGGAATCCATATAATACAATAGGATTAACATTGCTGTCACCAGGATCAGTCCCGTGATGACGGATAATTTATAGTATTTTTTCACCTTTTTCAAAATACGGCCGATGGTATAGGAGGTGATGGACATAAACAGGATGGGAATAGCGATAACCAGCCCCTTGCTGAACCCCTTAATATGATATTTGGTTTCCAGGGTATCAGAGAAGGAGGAAAGCAGGCCGAAGAGGACAAATAAGACCAGCATTCCGGCAAGGATTGTAGCCAAAAGTGATGAACCCTTTTTCTTAAAAATATCTTTTATGTCGGCCAGGTATTCCCTGAATCCCTGTTTTTTGGGTTCCTTCTTTTCTTCCCCTAAAAACCAGACAGCAGCAGCGATAGGGATGGCCAGGATGGCATAGAAAAAAAAGAGGGCAATCCAGCTGATCAGCCCGATGGCAGAGCCTAAAATAGGGCTGAGCACCTTTCCCAGGCCGTTAGAGGCTTCCAGGATGCCCAGGACTTCACTCCGTTGCTGGGACTGGAAAATATCTCCTACCAGCGCCATTACTATTGGGGCAGTACCTGCTGCTCCAATCCCCTGAATTACCCTGCCACAGAGGATGACAGCATAGGGCTTATCCAGGAATAAGGCAGCCAGCCCGGATATTATACCTCCTGCCCCATATAGTAATAAGGCCGGTACGATTATCTTTATCCTGCCTATCTGGTCACAGAGATAGCCCAGGAAGGGAATAGTTATACCGGCTGAGATTGAAAAGGCAGTAATGAAAAGGCCAACCTGGAATTGGCTGATATTTAAGGCAGCCTTTATCTGGGGGAATTCCGGTATCAACATGGAATTTCCCAGTACCATTATGAAAGGAACACCACTGAAGGCCAGCATCATTATTTTATACTTCTTTTCCATCTGTTCTTATTACTCCTTAGTTTTCAATAATAAATTCATCAGTTTAAAATTTTATCCATGTTTTCTTATCTATATTATTTTATCCTGTCAAATTTATTTTAAGTCCTTTTTATATCTGTATTTTATTATAGCCTTAAGGCTTTTAATTCATAACGGTAGTAAAAGGAAAACAGGAGCTGCTGGCTCCTGTCTGGCCTTTATAAATTTAATTGTCTCCAGTCAAGTTTCTTTACCGGCTCAAGATTTTTTTTTTACTATCTTCCTCTCTTTCTTCCTCTTCATTTTCTATTAACCTTATTTCCTCATTATTATTTTTTTCTCTGTTGTTCTTTAATGAATTCAGTAATTCGCCGATCTGGTTTAAATCCAGATTGCCCCTGTTATTACCGCCCAGGACAGTCAGTAAAAGGGGGAGGAGTTGTTTTAGATTATTTCCTTCAGCACCTCCCTGCAACTGACTTAATAGAGTAATAAGATTGGCAGGATTATTTATTCCTGCAGGAGCAGGAAGATTCTGCTGTTTTTCAGGGAGCCTGGAATAATTGAGCTGAAAGATCTCAGTGATTTCCAACAGGGCCAGAACACTTAAAAGGCCGAAAATTTCATTACTGGAGTATTTATTATTATTTTCCTCAATATTATTGGAAATAGTCGTGTATAATTTATTATCCATCTTTACCTCCTCGTTGCTTACCCGTCTAACTCTGCAGTGGTTTTTCCATTGAGAATCTTAAATTTTTTCATTTTTTCCGATTCTTCTCAGTATTTGCAGCAGGTCTTCAGACAGGATAAGTAATATTAAAATAAGAAAAAGATTGTAGGCATTATATCTTTTTTTCTTCCCTTCCTCCTTGGGCACGGAAAATCTCCTCCTTTTGAAGTCCATATTTCTTCTGTTTAAAAAGCTATGATTAATATATGTAGGAAGGGATATACTTGTTAAAAGAATTGATACTTATTATACCAAACATGTAGTATTCTACATTATATGTATATTAGATAGTAGTTTGGAATATACTTTTGCCAATAATAAAATTCTGTGTTAAAATAAATAATATATAATTTCTGGAAAGGTGAATTAATTTTGAATAAAAGGATAGCAACACCAACTGTAACAAAAAAGATACTGGCAGACAATCAAATAAAACTAAGCAAGGCATTAGGCCAGAATTTTTTAATAGATGGGAATATAATTGATAAAATTGTAAATATTGCTGATATTAAAAGAGGGGATCAGATTATTGAAATAGGACCGGGTATTGGTTCCCTGACCCAGGCTCTTCTGGAGCAAATAGAGGAGGGCAGGTTATTTGCCATAGAGAAAGATGAAAGAATGATAAAGATATTAAAGGAGCTCTTTCAGGATGAGAAGCTAAGTCTAATTCATAGAGATGTACTGGATATAGATTGGCCTCAATTTTTTACCGGAAATGATCTAATGGATAAACCTGTGAAGTTGGTAGCCAACCTTCCTTATTATATAACTACCCCTATCATCATGGGACTACTGGAGGCAAGGGTTCCGGTAGGAAGATATGTTTTTATGGTCCAGAAAGAGGTAGCGAAAAGGATGGCCGCAAAACCGGGAGGCAAGGATTATGGAGCTTTAAGTATTGCTGTCCAGTATTATACTAAACCGGAGATCTGTCATATAGTGCCCCCCAGTGTTTTTATACCACAGCCGGATGTCAAATCAGCCATTATAAAATTGGAGACCAATAAAATACCCCCTGTACAACTGGAGGATGAAAGGTTTTTCTTTCAGATAGTTCAGGCAATATTTCAGCAGCGGAGAAAGAACCTCAAAAATTCTTTAAGTAAGGCGGCGAATATAAAATTGGATAAAGGGCTTATAGAAAAAAGCCTGCAGGAATTGGGTATTCCGGAAGGAACCCGGGGTGAGATGCTTGGTCTTACTGAAATAGGTGTCTTGAGCAATATACTCTTTAAAGGCATGGAAGATAAGGTGAACTGAAATGAAATTTATTAGTCCAAGTGATGGTATACTGGATATCCATCAGGTTTTTGAAGCGATACTGAACTATATAAATGCCGAACCGGAAGAAAAATACAGGCTAATAATTGGTACTGACTCCCAGCCTAAACAGGGAGATACGGTTTTTGTGACTGCTATCATTATTTACCGGATAGGCAGGGGAGGGCGCTTTTTTTACCGGAAGGAACATGATGTTTCAAAATTTAGCATGAAACAGAGGATTTTTTACGAAGTTTCTAAAAGCCTGGAAGTAGCCAGTTATTTAACAGGATTCTTTGCCAATGAAAGCGATTTGATGGAAGAACTGGAAGTAGAGATACACCTGGATGTAGGAGAAAAAGGCCCGACCAGGGAAATTATCAAAGAGGTAGTGGGCATGGTAGTAGGAAGTGGTTATGAAGCCCATATTAAGCCTGAATCCTATGCTGCCTCTTCTGTTGCCGACAGGTTTACAAAGTAACATAAATACCGCTCCCCACATATATTATATTAAAATTCTTATAATATACCCTGCGGGGGGCGGATTCCTTGAAATTTCAGGTTGGTGATTTTGTAAGCAGAAAATCATATAATTGTGACCTGGTCTTCAGGATAGATAAAATTTACAAGGATATGGCCATTTTAAGGAGCATTAAGCTGCGTTTAATGGCTGATGCGCCGATAGATGATCTGGTCAAGGTAGAAAAGGATAAAAAGCTCATCAGGAAAGAGCTGATTATGGAATCCTATGAGTTCATGCACAGGCAATGGAGAAACCAGGTTTTAAATAGCAGGTTATTTAGAAACGGAGAGCAGAAAGAATGCCTTTATCAGGAATATAGGGTAAAGGTATTGCATATTGATGGAGACCAGGATTATTTAAAGCTATCCCTGATGAATTATAAAAATTTAAATATAAATGCCAGGGGTTTTTTTATTCCAGAAAAAGGACAACCAGAGGAGATTTCAGAATTGTTGAAACAAATAAGGCCAGATATACTGGTGATAACAGGCCATGACGGGGAGTTTCACAATAAAGCCCACCATACTTCAGAATATTTTGTAAAAACAGTGGAGGTTGCCCGCAGTTTTCAGCCTGATCTGGATCAGTTAGTTATTTTTGCAGGTGCCTGCCAGTCAAATTATGATCAATTGATCGAGAGTGGGGCCAATTTTGCCAGTTCTCCTCAGAACAAGCTCATCCATTTTCTTGACCCCATTCTGGTAGTAGAAAAAATAGCCAGTACATCCATCAGGGAATATATTCCAGTAAAGGATGTCATCAATAACACCATTACCGGGATTGGTGGCATTGGCGGGGTGGAAACCAGGGGAAAGCTACGCCTGAAATATCCATGATAAAATCAGTATGCCGGTATTGACACATGCTTATTTCTCTGCTATAATATAAATTTTATTTGATTATTATCCTTAATTTGTGGTATAATATATATGATTCTGTAATTTTCTCCTGAAGTTTATAAGTAAAATAATTAGGAAGGTGGACTACCATGAGTAAGAGTGAGAATGTGTTGACGGAGATCAGGAACAATGTCAGTTCCTTTGTTGGACGAGAAGTGATGGTCAAAGCAAATCGTGGTAGGAGAAAAAGCCTGGAGAAAGAAGGAATACTGGAAAAAACTCATCAGAACATCTTTGTAATCAAGATTAAGGATAATCAGCAGATAAGACGAATTTCTTATAGTTATGCGGATCTTTTGACTGACAGTGTAGAGTTAAAGCTGAAGCATGATAATAGAAAAATCGGGGTAGTATAAAGGAGAATAAGGCCGCTACAAAGCTGTAACCGGGAAGAGGTTACGGCTTTTTTTTCTTCACTAAAAATACCCCCCCTGAATATTATATCTATAAATATATCTGGAGGGGTGTTTATGGCTGCTTACCGGGAGATTATAGATAGATATAAAGCCAGGATTTTAAACAGAGAAAATGTAGTCGGAATTGCCTATGGCCGGAAAGAGAGAAAAGGTAAAAAGACAGAGGAAGAGGCCCTGATTATCCTGGTGGAAAAAAAGTTGCCTCCTGAAAAGTTAAATAAAAAAGACCTTTTACCCCAGAGGATTGGCAGCTATCGTACAGATGTAATCGAGGTTGGTAAACTGCATTTTTTGCAGGAAAGGACAGCCAGAATAAGGCCAGCCCAACCAGGGCTAAGCATCGGTCATTATCAGGTTTCTGCCGGGACCTTCGGTGCT
Source organism: Halanaerobiales bacterium (assembly GCA_025451675.1). Classification (GTDB taxonomy): domain Bacteria; phylum Bacillota; class Halanaerobiia; order Halanaerobiales; family DTU029; genus DTU029. The sequence goes on from JANWJZ010000022.1 coordinate 10,546, forward strand.
CTGGTCAGGGACAGGAAAAACAGAAAACCTTTAATCCTTTCCAATAATCATGTCCTTGCTAACATAACTAATGGCAGTGATGGAAGAGCCAGAAAGGATGATCCGATTTTACAGCCAGGTACTTATGATAATGGCCATAATCCTGCTGATATAATTGGCTATCTGGAGAGATTTGTCCCACTCTATCCGGGAGAAAGTGCTGCTGAATGTAGAATTGCCCTGGCGGTAGAAAGAATGGCAAATTATTTTATTCAGCTGATCAGGCCGGATTATAAATTCAGGTTATTTAAGGAAGGGAGAAGCAACCTGGTTGATTGTGCTGTAGCCAGGCCGGTTTCCGGGGAGATAATAAGCGGAGAGATACTGGGCATCGGGCGGGTAAAGGGAATTGCTGAGCCGAAACTGGATATGGAAGTTCAGAAAAGTGGCCGGACTACCGGGGTAACCCGGGGTAAAATTGTAGCAGTTGCCGCCACTGTTAACGTCAGTATGAATGAATATGAGACTGCCACTTTTGAGGATCAATTTATTACTACACCCATGTCAGAGGCAGGAGATAGTGGTTCCCTGGTTTTGAATATGGACAATGCTGCAGTCGGTTTATTATTTGCCGGTTCCGGGAAGGCCACTATCTGTAACAGGATAAAAAACGTAATGGAAGCACTTGAGATAGAGTTCTAGGAGACCATAAAGTTCCAGGGAACGATAAAATTCCAGGGAGGGAGGCTATCATTGGAATTATTGGTTTTTCATCTTCCTTATAGTAAAGCAGGCCTGGAGGTCATAAAAAAATATTACAGTATATTTGATTTGATCATTCCAGCCTGGCTGGAGGTAGCTGGAGACGGCAGAATCAGGACTCATGAAGATGCCGGTATTATCCAGCAATATATGAGTAAAGAAAAGATAATACCAATGGTACAAAACTTAAATTTATCTGGCCAGGTGAGCAATGAGCTGGTTAAGGATCAGGAAGCCGTTAATAGGTTTATACTGGAATCCCTGAGTTATTTAAAGAAGAGGGGCTATAAAGAGTTGTGCCTTGATATAGAGGGAGTCAGGTATGAAAATAAGGAGAGATATACAGATTTTATTGGCAGGATAGCGGAGAATCTTCATGGTGCAGGTTTCAGTTTAAGCATAAGTATTCCTGCCAAAACCGGAAATAGTAAGGATTCCACCTGGTCTGGTGCTTATGATTATAATTTATTGGGCAAGATAGTAGACCGGATAATCATAATGGCTTATGATTTTCACTGGCCGGGAGGACCACCCGGGCCGATTGCGCCGATCAACTGGCTGCAGGATGTCATCGATTATGCCATTATTGAGATTCCCCTGGAGAAGATATATTTTGCTTTAGGCCTGTATGGATATGACTGGCCCCTGAATCAGGAAGAAAGGGGTAGGGGGTTGGTTTACAGACAGATAGAAGAGCTGGCCAGGAAATATAAAAGAGAAATTGAGTGGGATCAGGAGTCCCGAAGTCCTTATTTAAAATATGAACTGAATGGAGTGGAACATGAGGTCTGGTTTGAAAATAGGTGTAGTATTGAGTCAAAGCTCAAATTGCTGAAGGAGTTTCAATTAAGGGGTGTGGTATTCTGGCGTCCCGGCCAGGAAGATCCAGAAGTATGGGAATTATTTAAAGGGAAATTATTAAATTAATAAGGTGATCAATATATGCTTTTAAGTGTCTGTATAGTTACCCGGGATAAAGCTCCTTCTATCTCGCGGACTATTAAAAGTGTAAAGGAAATAGCAGATGAGGTAATACTGGTAGATCTGGATTCCCTGGATAATACCAGAAAAATTGCCAGGGAGGCCGGGGCAAGGGTATTCCATTTAAAAGGCAGGGTGAACCTTAATATGGGTCGTAATATTGCCAGGGAAAAGGTCAGGGGCTGCTGGGTACTGTTTCTGGATGGTGATGAAGAATTGGGAGAAGACTACCACCAGTTGCGGCTAATCCTGCGGTATTCTGATGAGGATGGTTTTTATTTACCTGTTATTGATCTAAAAAGAAATCCTTATACAGGAAAGAACTTTCTATTACCCCGCCTCTCTTTCAGGTTATATAGGAACAAAAAGGAATATTTTTATTCCAATAACAGGCATGAAAGCATTACCAATTCTATCCTGGCTATAAAAGGAGAAGCCTCATTAAAGATCCTCCATTTGCCCATTGTCAGGAGGGCCAGTTCCCTGTTGTTTTCTGAAAGCATTTTATCAAACTTAAGTATATATGAGAAGGAAGTATTGTCTGACAGGATATTGGCTGACGGGGAAATGGCGGCAACAGTCAAAAAAGCCTTTGAAGAAGCAAAAGAAGCTAATTATGAGCTGGCCATTGCCAGATTGGAGGAAGCCTGTGAGCTGGCTGGGGATAAAGAGAGAATTGCCATACTGGAAAGCCTGGTTTCCCTCCTGCTGGAAGACAGGCAATACCTGCGGGCTGAGAGGGTAATCAGGATGGGGCTGGCAGAGGATCCGGAAAATGTGGTCTTTAAATTCTGGGAAGGGTACCTGGGGTTTCTCGGGGGAAGGTATGAACAGGCCCTGGATTCTTTTCAAGAGATTATTCTGGGAGATTTAAGGAATAATAAAATAGGGAGGGGATTTCTGGCTCATGCCTATCTCTTCTCAGGTTTAATTTTATTTTTCCGAAAGCAGAAAGAGGCTGTACTATACCTGGAGAAGGCTTTTTCCTTTGACAGGGAAAACAGGATTATTATCAGTGCCTTACTGGAGCTGATTGAATTAAACCCCGATAATCTTTTTAACTATTTCCAGCTGGATGAACCCGAAAATAAAGACTTATTACTGCTTATCCTGGAAGCCCTATTTTTGAAAAAAGAATATTATTTAATCGAAGAGATAATAAATAGGCAGAAAATAATCCGGGAGAATGAGAATATCCTGCTTTACTGGCAGGGTTTAATATTCCTGAAAAATAAACAATATAATCTTTCCAGGAAAAAGCTCAGAGAAATTACCCCTGATTTTATATATTACAGACAGGCTCTACATCTGCAATGGCTCCTCAATTTACTGATACCCGGTAAAGCTGAATCCAGAAGTGCAGCCAATCAAGTGAAATTAATGGGTGATTACCTGGACTGGCATCTGGTGAATTATATAAAGCGGATTTATTTTTACAGGGAAAAAATCTTAATCAGTTTCGACAATGCAGTGACTGGCTTAAAATTCTATACCCGGCTATTATACTTTCTTGATTTATTTTGTGAATTTACCTTCCGGGAGGGTATTTCCATCCTGCTGGAGATCATAAAGAACCTCAGGATGCCCGGTAAAGATAGTAATCTGGGAATTTTATTTTATTATCACGATTACCGGGAGGAGGCCTTTAAATATTTACAGACTGCTTTGAAGCAAGGCCCGTCTTTGCTGGAGGCAAATTTGATGAGAGAGCTGCACAGTAAAACGGGGAAATATACAGAAGAGAGGGAATGGAGCGAAAAGTCTGAATATCCCATTTTACCGGGAGAAATCATTCTTTTTTGCAGGAATTCTTCCCTCTTTGTCGAATAGTACAAAAGTCATGACCAACAAAATAAAAGATAATCTTTATTTTTTTTTAATTTATAAATATAATAAAAAGGAATACAGAGTATTATTTTTACTGAATTATGTTTAGCAATAAGCTAAATAATAATGGGGGAGATATTTGTGACAATCGATATGGCATTTAGTTTATTTGGCGGCCTGGGACTCTTCATTTATGGCATGGTCCAGATGAGTGAAGGCCTGCAGAAAGCTGCCGGAAAAAAGCTGAAGAACCTCCTGGGTATGCTGACAACTAACCGTTTTATCGGTTTATTGGTCGGTACAGTGGTTACGGCAATCATTCAGAGTAGTAGTGCAACAACAGTCATGGTGGTCGGTTTTGTCAATGCCGGCTTAATGACCCTGAAGCAATCTATCGGTGTTATTATGGGGGCAAATATTGGTACAACCATTACTGCCCAGTTGATTGCCTTTAATTTGAGTAAATATGCCCTGCATGCTGTGGCAATAGGTGCTGTATTTTATCTCTTTGGGAAAAGTAACCGCAGTAAATATTATGGACAGGTTATCTTTGGTTTTGGTGTCTTATTCCTGGGTATGACTATCATGAAAGACACTATGTCGCCACTGGGACAATCACAGTTTTTTGCAGATATGGTGCAGAGATTCGGCCGCTATCCAATACTGGGTTTACTGGTAGGTGCCGTAGTAACCATGATTATTCAGAGCAGTAGTGCCAGTGTGGGTATCCTATTAAGTTTAATGAGTGTAGGTGCTATTGATTTCATGGCTGCAGTGCCCATTTTACTTGGTTGTAATATTGGGACAACCATTACTGCTATTTTATCTAGTATCGGTGCCAACAGGACTGCCAAACAGGCAGCTGCTGCCCACTTAATCTTTAATGTCCTTGGTTCTGTTATTGTCATGGCCTTATATTACATAATACCTGATTTCGGTAATTTAATACACAGGGGCATTTTTAGAATAAGCAGCTTCTTTGGTGGTGTACCTTCAGCAGAAAGGATGCTGGCCAATACCCATACCCTATTTAATGTAGTCAATACTTTAGTCTGGATTCCCTTTGTTGGTTTTCTGGTTACATTGGTCAGAAAAATGGTTCCGGGAGAGCAGATTATCATCAAACGGGGTTTGACTTATCTGGATGAACGTATGCTGGAGACTCCTGGCTTCGCCATCAGCCAGTTAAAGAAGGAAGTATTGCGCATGTATGATATAGCAGCAGAGATGATGGCGGAAACGGAAAATACCTTTAAGGAATATGATCCGGAACTGGTCAGGGCGGTGGAAGATAAGGAAGAGATTATTAATGAACTGGAAGAAGAATTGGTAAAGTTTATTACCAGGTTTCCCCGCCACTCCATGTCAGAGGCAGATATCAAAGCTGTTGATTTGTATTATGCCATGATAGACGATATTGAGAGTATAGCAGATGATGCCCATGGTATTGTGGAACTGGTTAGATATAAAAAGGAAAATGATATCGAATTTTCTGGAGAGGCCAGCCAGACCATTGATAACTGTTTTAGTACTGTCTTTGAGATGATGAGAGATACCAGGGCAATTATAGAGAACTTTGATGAAAAGCTGGCTGAAAAAATCCTGGCAGGCGAAGCCTATATGGATAGATACCAGATCCAGAATAGAAATGCTCACATGGAGAGGTTGGGACAGGGTATCTGTGATCCCAATGCCGGCATAATCTATCTGGAAGTGCTGGACGAATTGGAACATGTCAGTGACCAGATGGCCGATATTGTACACAGTATCCTGGATGCCCGGGGGAGAAGATAAACAGCGGGTTAAATAATATAAGTTTTTTGTAGAGTGAAAGAGGACTCCTTTTACAGGGAGTTCTTTTTTATTATAATAGAATTAAGGACGGTAATTGCCTGTTAAGGGGGGAATGATTTGAGGAAAATACTGGTTATTGATGATGAAGAGAGTATCAGGGAATTGATCAGGTTCAATCTGGAGATGGCGGGTTTTTCTGTTGAACTGGCGGCAGATGGACGGGAGGGTCTGGACAGGCTGGATGATACGACGGATCTGGTGATTCTGGATTTGATGTTACCGGTTATTGATGGTTTAACAGTCTGCCGCGAGATTAGAAGCCATTCTGAATATAGGGATTTGCCAATCATCATGTTGACTGCCAGGGGAGAAGAGATTGACAGGGTCCTGGGCCTGGAAATGGGGGCAGATGATTATATAACAAAACCTTTCAGCCCACGGGAACTTATTGCCAGGATAAAGGCAATCTTAAGGAGGGTGGCTAATGATAAAAACCTGCCGGAAGGGGACGAGGAAAATAATGAAATAGTCTGGGGTGACCTGGTCCTGAACATCGCCAGCCATGAAGTTAGGAGGGCAGGTAATTTGATTGATTTAGCTCCCAAGGAATTTGAATTGCTGAAATTATTATTATTAAATAAGGGCAAGGTGATGACCAGGGAACTCTTATTGGAGAAAATATGGGGCTATGAGTATGATGGTGATACCAGAACTGTGGATGTACATATCCGGAGGTTAAGACAGAAAATCGGTGAAGAATATGTAACTACTGTAAGAGGAGTGGGCTATAAGATTGCTGAACTGGAATAAATACAGCATAAGAAAACAATTGATAACTGTATTTATAGCTGTCCATGTAATTTTTTTACTGCTCTTAATGCTTTACTATAATCATGGCCTGCGCCGGTTTTATTTTGAGCAGCTAGAGGATGGCCTTTACCATCAGGCTTTACTGTTGAGTGGGCATATAGATGGGGAAAGCTTTTCCCTTAGCCAGATTCAGCAATGGGCCAGGGAAATGGGAGTGAAAATCGAGAAGAGGATTACCATAATAAACAGGGATGGCCAGGTTATTGCAGATTCTGAGTATCCGGTGGAGGAAATGGACAATCACCTCCAGCGGCCTGAAATACAGGTAATCCTGGCCGGGGAGAGAGCCGGTGTAGATATCCGGCAGAGCGGTACTTTAAATATGGACATGTATTATCTGGCGGTACCGGTAAATAAGGAAGCTTTCAGTGGTTTTATCAGGCTGGCTGAATCACTGGAAGATATCGATGCTGTCATCAGTGCCAGTATAAAGGGTAATATCCTCTTTTTTACGTTGTTACTAATATTGTCCTTATTTCTGATCTGGAAAGTTACCATAAATATTATTAATCCCCTGAGCCAGATTACCGGGGCAGCCAGAAAAATGGCCAGGGGTGATTTTCAGGAAAAAATAATGATTGAAGCTCATGACAATGAGATTGGTACTCTGGCCAGGGCATTTAATTATATGGCCATGCAGCTTGAATCAAAGATAGGGCAGATTTCAGCTGAGCGAAACAGGGCAGAGGCAATACTGGCAAACATGGTGGACGGACTGGTTGTAACAGATAAGAATTTAAGGATAGAGTTGGTCAATCCGGCAGCCAGGCAGATTTTTTCTCTGGAAGATATAGATTTGCGGGGTAAAAGGATCATAGAGGTTTTCCGCTACCATGAGATTGAGGAAAATTTAATGAAGGCCATGGAGGAAAATGAATTGCTGACAGCTGAACTGCAGATTCCGGGAGAAGAAGGAAAGATATTAAGATCCACTTTTGTGGCTATCAATGATGAAGGGGGACAGGTCAACGGTGCCCTGGCGGTTTTTAGTGATATAACTGAATTGCGGCGGCTGGAAAAATTGAGGAAGGATTTTGTGGCCAATGTCTCCCATGAATTAAGGACCCCCCTGACCTCCATAATCGGCTATCTGGATACAATACTGGAGAATGAAATCGATGACCAGGATACTATCAGGCGTTTTTTGGAAATTATAAAAAAGGAAGCGGACAGATTGGCTTTGTTAATTAAAGACTTACTGGATCTCTCCAGGCTGGAAAGTGGAAGTAAATACATCCTCCGTCCTGCCTTCCTGAACAGGGTTATTGATAATGCAATCCTTTTACTCGGGGAGAGGGCCAGGGAAAAGGAGATTGAGATAGAAAAAGAAATGGAAAGAGATTTCCTGGTCTACATGATTCCCGAACAGATAGAACAGGTATTGATAAACCTGCTGGAAAATGCCGTTAAATATACCCCGGCCGGTGGGAAAATAAAGATAAGAGTGTATGGGGATGACGCTAAGGCTGTTGTTGAGGTTAGCGATAATGGTATTGGAATCCCTGTAGCTGAACAGGAAAGAATTTTTGAGAGATTTTACCGGGTGGATAAGGCCCGCTCCCGGGCCCTGGGAGGGACAGGGATCGGCCTTTCCATAGTAAAACACATTTTAGAAAACCACCGGAATAAGATAGAGGTAGAGAGTGAAGTAGGGAAAGGTTCTACCTTCCGTTTTTACCTGGACAGGATAAGATAGTGTAGATTAAATTATAATAAATAGAACTATGAAGAGATGTTCTCCTGCCTTTATTAAGGGAAGAACATCTTTTTTTGTTAACATACTGTTAACAAAAATGTTGCAACTTCTTAACAATTCCTTAATTCAGGTGTAATAAAGCCCTGTTATTATTTAATTAAATTAAAAAATCAGGAAAGGGGTATTAATTAATGATAAGAAGTAAGCTTTATCTGATTCTTTTTGCTGTTTTACTGTTATTTAGCAATCTCATTTTCGCCTCAGAATCTCTAATAATACAGGGTTCATCTACAGTCCTGCCAATAGTACAGAAGGCAGCCGAGGTCTATATGGAAAAAAATCCAGATGTAAATATTTCTGTTCGGGGAGGCGGTTCCGGTACCGGAATTGCTGCACTGCTGGACAATGTCATTGATATTGCCAATTCTTCCAGATTCATCAAGGACGAAGAGGTACAATCTGCGTTAAGCAAAGGTATTTATCCTGTTCCCCACCGGATTGCCATCGATGGTATTGCCGTTGTGATTCATCCAGATAATCCGGTAGACGATTTGAGCATGGAAGAAATAAAAAAGATTTATACCGGGGAAATCACTAACTGGAAGGAAGTCGGCGGGCCGGACAGGCAGATTGTGGTTATCTCCCGGGATTCCAGTTCCGGTACCTTTGAGGTTTTTGAAGAAATAGTACTGGAAGGGGAAAAGGTTACAGCAGGTGCTTTATTACAGACCTCTAATGGTGGAGTTATAAATGTTGTTACCTCAACTAAGGGCGCCATCGGTTATGTGGGCCTGGGTTATCTGTCTCCGGCCCTGAAGGCAGTTAAGGTAAATGGGGTTAGCCCATCAAAGGAGACCATTATCAGCGGCCAATTCCCCATCGCCCGTCCTTTATTTATTTTCACTAACGGCTGGCCGGAAGGAATAACAGCTGATTTTATTAACTTCATCCTCAGTGCTGAAGGACAGAAGATTGCCGAAGAACAGGGTTATGTGCCATTATTTTAATAGTAACCTGAATATGACGGCAAGATACAGTTCAGGGGGGGTTGGCCTCCCTGAACATGATTATGTCCAGGCAAATAACTTATACCGCTGTTTAAGGAGTGAATTTATATGATTAATTGGAGGGCAAAGGAAAAGATAGTACAGATTATACTACTATTATTCGCCTTTTCGTCAATAGTGTTTTTGACAGGTATCATAATCGTTTTATTTAAAGAGGGGTTGCCCATCTTCCAGAAGGTAGGTTTGATTGAATTCATCTTTGGTAAGGAATGGTATCCGACCTATTATCCGCCTGAATTTGGTATCCTTCCTCTCCTGGCCGGTTCCCTGCTGGTTACAGTCGGGGCAATGCTTGTCGCTATTCCGATAGGTATTTTTTCTGCCATTTTTATAGCCTTTATCTTGCCAGAGAGATTAAAAAATGTTGTCAAACCAGTAGTGGAATTATTGGGTGCTATTCCTTCTGTAATCTATGGCTTATTCGGGATGAAAATACTGGCACCATTTCTACAGGATGTTTTCGGGTTGCCCATCGGACTGACGGCATTGACTGCTGCAATCATCCTGGGGATTATGGCTTTGCCGACTATTGTCAGCCTGGCTGAGGATGCCCTCAGTGCCGTGCCTTCAAGTTACAGGGATGCTTCACTGGCCCTGGGTGGTACCAGATGGGAGACCATTAGCCGGGTTATCCTGCCCACGGCCACTTCCGGTATTATAACGGCTATAATTCTGGGGATTGGCAGGGTTATCGGTGATACAATGACTGTCCTGATGGTTGCTGGCGGAGCAGCAGTAATACCAGAGAGTTTTCTGGTACCGGTCAGGCCCATGACTGCCTCGATTGCGGCTGAAATGGGAGAAACCCCTGTTGGCAGTGCTCATTATCATGCCCTTTTTGGTATAGCCATTGTCCTGTTCCTTATAACACTGCTTTTTAATATCATCGCTGATCTGGCCCAGGAGAGTTTTAAAAAGAAGGTGACGGGAAGATGAGTAAAAGGCATTTGAAATATAAAAGAATAAAAGAGAAAATTGTTTTCAGTCTTTTCGGGCTGGCCCTCTTGATAGCCCTGGCCGCCCTGGCCCTGATTATATATTTTGTTTTCAGCCAGGGTATGGCTGTAATCAATTGGGAGTTCCTGACCGGGATGCCCCGCAACGGCATGAGTGAAGGAGGAATTTTACCGGCCATCCTGGGTACCTTCTATCTGGTACTGGGGGCCATAATCATTGCCGGCCCCATGGGCGTACTGGCGGCAATATATTTAACGGAATATGCCAGACAGGGTAAGTTGGTCAAAATAATCAGGATCGGGGTAAATAACCTGGCTGGAGTCCCCTCAGTGGTTTTTGGCCTCTTTGGTCTGGCCATCTTTGTCAAGTTTTTTGACTTTGGTGTTTCCATATTATCAGGTTCGGCTACACTGGCCATCGTTATTTTACCTACTATTATCAGGGCTGCAGAGGAGGCCTTGCTGGCAGTACCGGCTAAGTATAGAAGTGCCTCACTGGCTCTGGGGGCTACCCGCTGGCAAACCATCAGGAAGGTGGTCCTGCCTGCGGCAATGCCGGGTATTCTGACTGGAATTATCCTGGGCGTAGGGCGGGTGGCCGGTGAAACAGCACCAATCATGTTTACGGCTGCTACTTTTTTCACTATGCGTTTACCTTCATCTATCTTCAGTGAAGTAATGGCCTTACCCTATCATATCTATGCCCTGGTGACTACTGGAACAATGCCCCATAAACAGGTACCTCTGGCCTTCGGTACGGCTGTAGTGCTGCTGACCCTGGTTTTAATGATCAATCTGCTGGCTATAGTCCTGCGGATAAGATTTGACAGAAAGATGAAAAGATAGGGTTCTGGAAAGGAGTAATGTTTAAAATGGAGAAGAATAAGATTGAAGTCAGGGATTTAGATTTTTATTATGGAGATTTTAAGGCTTTAAAAGATATCAATATAGATATTAAGGCGAATAAGGTAACTGCCCTGATTGGTCCTTCCGGCTGTGGCAAGTCTACCTTTTTACGGATATTGAACCGGATGAATGATTTAATAGATGGTAGCCGGGTGGAAGGCAAGGTAGAGCTGGATGGGGTTGATATCTATGGAAAGGAGATAGATGTAGTAGCCCTGCGGAAAAGGGTGGGTATGGTCTTCCAGCAGCCCAACCCCTTTCCCAAAAGCATCTATGATAATATAGCCTATGGTCCCCGTATCCATGGTATAAAAAATAAGAGCCAACTGGATGAGATAGTTGAAAAGAGCCTGCGTGGTGCTGCCCTGTGGGATGAGGTTAAGGATCGCCTTCATAAATCTGCCCTGAGCCTTTCTGGCGGACAGCAGCAGCGTCTCTGTATAGCCAGGGCTTTAGCTGTAAGGCCAGAGGTTCTTTTGATGGATGAACCGGCTTCTGCCCTGGACCCGATCGCCACAGCAAAAATAGAGCAGCTGATTGAAGAGTTGAAGGAAGATTATACGATAATTATAGTAACCCATAGTATGCAGCAGGCAGCCAGGGTATCAGATTATACGGCTTTCTTTTTAATGGGTGAGTTAATTGAATATGACCGGACCTTAAAGATTTTTGAGAATCCTTCTGATCAAAGGACAGAGGATTATATTACTGGACGTTTTGGTTAAAATTTATAAAAGGAGTGAGCCTGGTGAGAGTGAGTTATCATGAATCTCTGGTAGAGTTAAAAAATGATGTCCTGAAGATGGCCAGTCTTGTGGAAGATGCCATTGTCAAAAGTGTGCAGGCCTTGCAGAATGGGGATCTGGAGTTGGCGGAAAAGATAATCAGGGATGATGAGAAAATAGATGAGATGGAATTGGTGCTGGAAGATAAATGTACGAGATTGATTGCCTTACAGCAGCCCGTAGCCAGGGATTTGCGTCTGATTATCGCCATTTCCAAACTGCTTACGGATCTGGAGCGGATTGGTGACCATGCTACCAATATAGCTGATATAGTTCTGGAGATAGGCGGCGAACCTTTAATTAAACCATTAATAGATATTCAGCGGATGACAGAATTAGCCACAAAGCGGTTAAGGCAGAGCATTGATTCCTTTGTGAATATGGATATTGAACTGGCAAAAACTGTTGCCCGGGCAGATGACGAGCTTGATATTATAGAACAGCAGATAATCAGGGAGTTATTTACCTTTGTCCTGGAGGATCCCCGGACCATCAGGCAGGTTACCCGGTTAATCCTGGTGGCCAGGTCCCTGGAACGGATCGGCGATCATTCAACTAATATCTGTGAACGGGTTATCTACATGGTCAGCGGCGAAAGGCAGAAATATTAATAAAGGGGATGCCTATTACAGCATCCCCTGAAGGGAAGTAGTGTTTATAGATAACCGAAAAACATTGTCCTTTTCCGGATTAAAACCGGTAAAACCTTATTGAATTATACTTTCTTCTCTAAACACTGCTCCCTTCATCAGTAGTATATGTCCTCTTTCTGTTTATTATACATTTTTTAAATATTTTTATTGGTATTTTTTACTTTTTTAATATTTATTTATCCCAATTATCCATACCGGCCAGGGTATTAATATCTTCCTGTGTTAATCCTGATTGTATTAAACTATTTATTACTTCCTCTTTGCTTCCCGGGATATATGTTAATAGGAATTCTACTCTTCCACTTATTTGTACTTTCTCCAGCCCGGCCGGGAGGAAGTAGGTCTTGCCAGGATAGAGCTGATAATTTTTATTATCATAGATAATATCTCCTTCTCCCGTCAGATTGATAAGAATATAAAACCTTTCACCGGCAGGATTTAACCGGTAACCATTTTTTGTATTGATTTTTTCGGTTACAAAATAAGGACAGGCGGCCAGGAAAACTCTTGTATATCCGTCATCTTTTATTGTAAGAGGCCTGCTGTGGGTTGGGTTAATTTTTTTATTAAAATCTATTACTGCCAGGGCTTTTTCTATATGGAGTTCTCTGCCTGTTCCATCTTCTCCCTTTCTATCCCAGTCATAAAGGCGGTAGGTAGTATCAGAGTTTTGTTGGATTTCAGCGAGCAGGATCCCTTCCCCAATAGCATGGACGGTACCGGCGGGTATAAAAAAGATGTCCCCTTTTTTTACTTCTATTTCATTTAAATATAATTCAAGCTGGCTATTTTCAATAGCCCTGGCCAGGGTCGATTCTGTAGTTCCTTCTTTTAACCCGTAAATGAGTTTTGCGCCTGCTTTTGCTTCCAGTATATACCACATTTCTGTTTTGCCATATTCATTTTCTACCCTCCGGGCATAAGCATTATCAGGATGGACCTGGACAGATAATCTATCATTGGCATCAATAAATTTGATTAACAGTGGAAAAGCCTGCTGGCTTTCATATCTTATTTTTTTCCCCAATATAAGTTCAGGATTTTTTTCAATTAGTTCTGGAAGTGTTAAACCTTTATGTGGACCACTGGCTATTATGCTGGTACCATGGGGATGAGCCGCCAGTTCCCAGCTCTCGCCAATATTCCTGCCGGGTAAATCTCTATTATAGATCCTTTCCAGGTTATCTCCACCCCAGATCTTGCTTTTATAAATAGGTTCAAATTCTAAAGGATATAGGAACAATTTTAATCTCCTCCTGGTATTCACTAAAGTTATTAATATTATTTCTACTAATATTGGATAAATCCCTTTTTGAGTTTTTCCTTTTAATATGCTAAAATATTTGGATATAGGAGGAGATAAAATGATCAGAAAATTTGTCAAGTATTATAGGCCACACTGGAAGTTGTTTGTGCTGGATATCAGCTGTGCTTTTTTAATGTCTGTAATTGATCTGATTTATCCTTATATCAGCAGGCAATTCATCGATGTTTACATACCGACCAGAAATCTGAATATGATGTTCAAGATGACCATATTTCTCTTAATAATTTTTATTTTCCGTTATATCTTACAGTACATAGTTACCTATTGGGGCCATGTACTGGGTATCAGGATGGAAGCAGATATGAGGAAAGAATTGTTTTCCCATCTTCAGAAACTTTCCCTGAAATTTTACGATAATAACAGGGTCGGTTATTTGATGTCCCGGATAGTCAATGATCTAAATGACATCTCAGAGCTGGCCCACCATGGACCGGAAGAGGTTTTCATCTCCGTCGTCACAATCCTGGGAGCCTTTATTGTTATGTTATCCATGAACTGGGTTCTGGCCCTGGCTTCTTTCCTGATGGTGCCAGTTATGATTATTTTCTCTGTAAAGCTCAGGGGAAAAATGTATCAGCGTTTTCTCGACAACAGGATCAAGATAGCAGAGATCAATTCCCAGATAGAAGAAAGCTTAAGTGGGATCAGGGTGGTAAAATCCTTTACCAATGAAGCCTATGAGGAGGAAAAATTTGATCAGGGAAATCAACGTTTCTGTAAGTCCAGAGAAAGGGCCATGGAGGCAATGGCTCAATTTGACTCCGGCATTAACTTTTTTAACAATATGATTGAACTGATCACTATAGCAGCCGGGGCCTATCTAATTTATCTGAACAGGCTTACTGCCGGCGAGTTAATCGCATTTCTAATCTACGTCAATATGTTCATGCGCCCCATCAGGAGGATTGCCAATTTAAATGAGCAATATCAAAGGGCCATGACCGGTTTTGGCAGGTTCCAGGAAATCCTTGCCGTAAAACCAGATATCGTTGAAGCGGAGAACCCCATTGAATTAAAGAATGTCCGGGGAGAGATTGAGTATAAAGATGTATCATTCAGTTATGATAATGACAGCCGGGTTCTGGATAGGATCAACCTGAAGATACACCCGGGAGAAACGGTTGCTTTTGTCGGGCCTTCTGGAGCCGGTAAGACCACCCTGTGTAATCTCTTACCCCGTTTCTATGAAATAGATAAAGGGGCAATTTATATTGATGGACAGAATATCAGAGAAATATCTTTAAGGAGCCTGCGGGCCAATATAGGTATCGTACAACAGGATGTCTTCCTCTTTAACGGGACCGTCAGGGATAATATTGCCTACGGCAGGCCGGATGCCACAGAGGAGGAGATCATAGAAGCAGCCAAAAATGCAGCTGCCCATGACTTTATTATGGAACTGAGTAATGGTTATGACACCGAGATCGGCGAGCGGGGTGTAAAACTCTCCGGCGGCCAGAAGCAGAGGCTCTCCATAGCCAGGACTTTCCTGAAAAACCCTCCTATTCTAATCCTGGATGAGGCCACCTCTTCACTGGATAACGAGAGTGAGCGGATCATACAGCAATCACTGGACCGCCTGGCCAAAGGCAGGACAACCCTGATCATTGCCCATAGATTGTCGACAGTGCAAAATGCAGACCGGATTATTGTTCTGACTGAGGAGGGCATTGTGCAGGAGGGTACTCACAATACCTTGATAAACCAAAAAGGTGTTTATAGAGATCTTTATTTAAGCCAGTTTGACCATGATGAACAATCTTATGCTGCCAATGAATAAGGGATAATATTTCCCTCGCTCAGCGTATACCTTTCCGCTTATGTCATTATGAGGCGGTGAAATAAATGTTAAGATTTATTAAGGCACTTTAAAATGAAGTAAATATGATGTATAATTAAAGGGAATCCTTACCTGGATTCCCTTTTTTAAGTTGACTATAAGGGGGAATTGAATTGTCGGTTAAAAGACTATATCGTTCAAGGACTGACAGGAAGCTGGGCGGAGTCTGTGCCGGTATAGCAGATTATTTCCAGATTGATTCTTCGTTTATAAGATTGCTGGCAGTTTTACTCTTTTTTGCTGATGGTTTAGGGTTTTTGTTTTACATCATTGCCTGGGCTATTATACCGGAAAGGGAGGAAGATTATATAGATGTGGAATTTGACCCTGCTATGGAGGAAGAGGGGACAGATAGCACTGAAGAAAAGCTGGAAGTCAAAAGCAGGGAGAAAAAGAATGATGCCCAGAGAATATTCGGAATTATTCTTATAGGCCTTGGTGTTTTCTTTATTCTTGATAAATGGCTCTTTTTCATCCGGTGGCATCGTCTCTGGCCTCTGGCTTTGTTAGTTCTTGGTGTTTATTTTATCTTCAAGGGGGTCAAAGGTGATGGCTAAATATAAAAAATCCCAGATTGAAGGCGGTATTCTCTTAATTGGCCTGGGCATTTTATTCCTGCTAAATAGTTTTGGGATAATCAGCGGTTTTAATTGGGAGGTCCTCTTCCGTTTCTGGCCGGTGTTGATTATACTTGTCGGGTTCAGTATGATTTTCAGTGACACCCCCCTGTGGTGGTTAACGACAGTAATCTTTGTTGCCGGGATTATTATCCTGGTTATTATTAACCCGGAATTACCCTATAATGATGATTACCCCTTGATACAAGATGGAGAAACGGCCAGATATAATATGCCCATGAGGGACTCCATAAGGGAACTGGACATAGAATTAAATATAGGAGCCGGCAGGTTTATTGTTGATAGTGTTAATGATGAAGAGCATTTATATGAACTGTTTACTGACCGGAGAGGCAGAAGGCCGGAAATTGATTATTTTGCCAGGGGGAAGACAGGCCATTTAAAGATTAAGGCCTTCAATTTCCCCAGGGGAAGAAGAAACTGGCAATTGAATCTGAATCCCCAGATACTCAATACGATAGAGCTTAATACAGGGGCTGGAAAGTTTGAGCTGGATTTCAGCAACCTGAAGATTAAAGATTTACAGATAAATAGCGGGGCTGCTGATCTAGGTCTTTATCTGGGTAATAATGTAGAGTCCGTTGAAATAAATATGGGTGCCGGTAATATAAAAATAAATGTGCCGGAGGGTAAGGAGGTCAGAATCAAAAGCGGGCTCCTGATAAGTACTAATAATTTTGAAGAGATGGGCCTGATAAAGACAAAATCCTATTACCAGTCACCTGGTTATGACCGCTCCCCTGAAAAACTCTTAATTGAGATAAATGCACCCCTCAGTAATATTCAGCTGCACTACTATTCAGTAGATTAGCAGCTTCTTTTTTTTACCATGATATAACATTAGTGTTGATAAACTAACGCATGTTATAATAATTATAAATCTTATTTGCAGGAGGTGGAGTAATTGCGTTTTAATTATAAATTGATTGCCATTTTTCTTATTTTTATAATGTTTTTTCACCTCACTGGTTTTGCTATACTGGGAGCAGGGACGGTTAGAGCAGGTTTCTGGGATGAGCAGAAGGGCAATATCTTTACTATCATCAAGGCCTTCCTGATGTTATGGATCCTGAATATAATGAGGGATAATCTGGGTGGTGATAATGATACTGATATTATTACATCGGCTATTATGAATTCTATAAATACAGGCTCACCTGGTTACTAAACCAGGTTTTCACATTTTTAGAGATAAACCATATTATATAGCAGAAAAGGAGGTTACTGGTTTTGTGTCAATTGTGCTGGCCTGGTTAATATTACTGGGTTTAATAGCTGCTTTTATTACGGGATTATATAGCCAATATTCTTATTGGAATAAGGATTATTTGAAATTATTAAAGAAAGAGGGCAAGAAGAGAAAGGAGGGTTTTCTGGAAATAAAAAGATCTGAAAATAACTTAATTAAACCTGGTTTAAGGAGGGGTGTTGATGAGCGGGCTACAGAATGGAGAGAGCCTGGAGATTATTGATGCACCGGTAGTTATAGGAGAAAATGTTGTCCAGAAAATGAAGGTAAGTAGTTTAACCCTGGACGTACCGGCTATAAAGATTAAAGATATTGATGTGTCCCTGAGAGATATAGAGACAGAGGTAATCGAAAATAAGGTTATAATACAGGCCATGATACATAAAGATATATTTTATATTGGTAATGACCAGATTATTCATCACCAGACAGCAGATACTCCTTTAAATACTTTTATAGATATTCCAGGCGCTGCAGCGGGTATGGATGTAGTGCTGGAACCAGATATTGAGCATGTCAATGGGAAACTGCTGGCTGGGGGTAGTGTACTGGAGTTAAATGTCATTGTCCAGCTATTTGTAAAAGTACTTTCCCGGAAAGAGTTAATCGTTAAAACGGGTACCGGCCCACTGGTTAAGGTAGAGAAGGTGATTGGTGAAAATTCCGTACAATCTATCATAGCTAATGACCTGAGCCTGGCAGTTAAGGCCAGAAAGATTGTTGATATTATAGCTGAAGTAAGAGATCTGGAGGTAAAGCCTATCGATGATCTGGTTATAATCCAGGGCATAGTGCATAAAGAGCTATACTACATAGGGGAAGATGAATTGGAGCACCGGCAGAGTGAGGATATACCTTTCAGTGAGTTTGTTGATATTCCGGGTACAGAACCTGGCATGAATGTACAGGCATTCTGGGAATTTGAAAACATTAAGGAAGATTTAAGCCTGGATGGAATTACTATCAATCAAAAAATAGCCCTGGAATTAACCGTCAAAGTGACGGAAACAGTTCAGATAAATCTGGTAACAGGCAAGGATTCCCTGGTTATGTTACCGGAGGTTATTGGAGAAAATACGAAACAGTTTCTAAATGAAAGTAGCTTAAAGCTGAAAGAGGATCCCGGGGAGCTCACGGAGATAAAGGCTTCTTTTACCGATATAAGTGCAGAGGTAGCAAATGAAAAGGTAATTGTCCAGGGGCTAATTAAAAAACAGGTCTACTATGTGGGTAAAGATAATCTGGAATATGAACAGGAAGAACAGATTCCTTTCTGTACTCTGGTAAATGTAGTAGGGGCCAGGCCAGGTATGCAGGTCGATGTAATACCATCTATTCAGCTTCTGGAACCATCTTTATCAGAAGAAAGGCGAGTATTAAGCCAGAAATATATCGGCGATATCTTTGTGAAGGTTACTGAAAATATTCAATTTAATCTTTGCGAAGCAGAAACTTATAGGTAATAATAAAAAGCCTGGTTTAACCAGGCTTTTTATTATTCTCCCGGGTTTGGTCATCATCCCGGAGGAGGGAGATGGCTATAGGTCTCTTACTCTTTCCTGGAGAGGATAAAGATCCAGCCTCCTGCTGCTTTCGCCATCATAAAGGGAAAAGATAACCTTGTCTTTATAGAAATAAGCTGTTGTTATCTTGAAAACCTGGTATGTACCGGGCCTTTGTTCTCCAACCATAATAACTTCAAAACCTCTATATTGTACCAGATTAACCCGGGCATTTCTGACCAGAACCACCAATTGTCCCCGGTTAATAGTATAATTTTCATTATAGCCCAGGTTGCTTAACCTCCGTCTTAATTCCTCCTCCTCCTGATAATTATAGATATAAATCCTGGCCAGATCAGAACTTCTATCCAGGTTACCAAATATTTCGTCATAACGTTCCAGAGGAATGTATTGAACAGCCGGATGTTTAAAAATCTTTCTTGAATAGCCAAAGGGCATAGTTCCCACCTCCCAGGATATTTTATGAGCTAAATATCTTAATTGTGAAAAACAATTCTGGCCTTCTGTCATATTTAGTGCTTCCTTCTTATATATATTTAATATATGGGAGCTGTGCTTTCACATTTTAATGGTTTATGCATATATTATAAATGACAAGTTTAATAACTTTTCAGGAAGGAGGAGTCAGATTGGCTGTAAATTTCAATGAAGAGCTAATCCGGGTAGAATATGTAATAGGAGAAGAAGTAGTAACTGAATCCATAACCGGTACTATAACTATACCGGACGAAAAACCCCCTGCAGAGAGGATCATCGATGTAAGAGATTTTGGCATAAATAATCTACAGACGAATATTGAAGATGGTGGAGTGGAAATCACAGGAAATATAGAAATCGGGGTAACTTACGTAGGAGTAGTGCCAGAAAATGAACCGCAACAACCTGTTCATTTTGTAGAGGGTTCTTTGCCTTTAAGGAACTTTGTGGATATACCGGAAGCAGAACCAGGCATGAATGTTTTCGTAGACATCATTATCCGCAGAATCTCCTTTGAACAGGTTCGTATCCCGCCTCTGCAGGAAGGGGAGGTATTTGGTGGTGTCAGGACCATTGAAGTAACCGTGGTAATACAGAAATTTGTCAAGGTAACCGAGTACAGGCAGATTACAGTCATAACAGATGTAACAGGTATACCAAGGGAAAATATCAGTGAGGAATTACTGCGGATTGAAGATGTTATTGGAGAGAATGTCACAACTGTAGTAGTCAGCGGGGAATTGAGGCCACCACAGGAAATGGGCAAACCGCCTATCGAGAGAGTATTGAATGCTACTGCAGAGATAGTAGGTGATATTGAAACAGAGATTACGGATGATGGTGTAATTGTCGAAGGAACTATTATGGGCGGGGTCATGTATGTAGGTATAGTTGATCCAGATCAACCACAGCAGCCCGTACATTTTATGGAAGATACCTTTACTTTCAGTGAAGCAATTGATGTACCTGGGGCAGAAAAAGGTATGAATGTCCATACAAATGTCTTCATCCAGAAAGTATCCTTTGATGTTATACGCGGCCCCAATGGAGAGATAAGGAATGTTGAAATCGATGTTGTGCTGCGAATTTTTGTCAAGGTTACTGAACCAAAACAGGTCAGGGTAGTAACTGATATAATCAGTGATCTGGTGGAAGTCGAGCGGGAGCTGCTGCGGGTTGAAGATGTAGTAGGGGAAGATACGGTCCATGAAACTGTTACCAGGAGATTAACGATTCCCGAATCGGATCCCTTCAAACCACCTGCAGAGAGAATTATTGAAGCTCAGGCCAGAATCGTAGATCGCGATGTGACGGTAGAACCTGGCGGGGTCCTGATCGAAATGGATATAGAGGGAAGTATAGTCTATGTCGGTGCAGTTGAAGAAGAACCATTCCAGCCAGTTCATTTCTATGAAGAGGTCTTTACAGATGATAACTTTATAGATATACCCGGTGCAGAGCCTGGCATGAATGCCCATGTAGAAGTAGAGGTAACCAGGAGCAGTGCTGAACTGGTCAATGTCAATAGACAGGGAAATACCAGACAGGTAGATATAACTGTTGTCATCCGGAAATTTGCCAAAGTGACTGAATTCAGGCAGATGGAAATCGTAACAGATATAATTGTAGTTTCCCCTGTAGCTGATGAAGAATGCCCGCCTTCCTATGTGGTTTATATCGTGCAGGCTGGTGATACCCTGTATAAAATCTCCCGCCGGTACAGGACCACAGTAGATGAACTGATCAGGGCTAATCCTGGTATAGATCCCAATAATCTCCGCATCGGCCAGAAAATCTGTGTTCCCAGTACTATAATCAGCCCGAGAGGTTAATAGATAAAGGGAACTGTAAGGCTTTTTGCTTTTACAGTTCTTTTTTTAATGGTAAGATGTATTCTGCTGAAAAGAAATTCAAAGGAAATATAAATAAAGAGCTGTCTATTGTAGACAGCTCTTTATTCTTAATGGTTAAGGGGACTATACTTCCTGAGCGAAGTTAGGTTTTACCGTAAGCAGAAGAAATATAATCTAAATTGGAGCGGGAAACGGGACTCGAACCCGCGGCCCTCACGTTGGGAACGTGACGCTCTACCAACTGAGCTATTCCCGCAAGATTCTATTTTCAGTATAGCATATTTTTTAAAAAAAGCAAGATTATTTTTTCCGTTCTTTCTCAAAAAGATACATTATATACCTTTTGAGCAGTTGTATATCACACTTGTAAAGAAACAGGCATATATTATTAATGATAAATTAACTGATAGGGGGTCATTTCCTTGGCGAAAGATAAGAATAACAGGGAAGAGAAGAAGAAAAAAGTAAATGTTAAACCTTCAAAGGTCAAAAAGGCTATCAAGATTAAAAAAGTCTGAGAAAGGAGGTCATTATGCCCCAGAATTTGCGTGTTGATGAAGTAATCGCCGAAAGAACACTGGAAGCTGAGGTAGTGCGTAATGTAAGCATACCGTCAGATAGGCCGGCTGCAGCGAGGGTTGTCAGTGTCAATGCCCGGGTAGAAATTACCAGTATAGATCTGGAGACCGGTTATGTAATAATTAATGGGATTATCAGATCCACCATTTATTATGCTACTGCTGAGGATCCGTCCAATGTGGAAAGTATCAGGAGGAACTTTTCCTTTACAGAACGTGTTGCCGTAAGGGGAGCCCGCAGGGGTTATGAAGTTGATGCGGAGGCCGTAATCACTGACATAGATTTTTCTTTAATTAACCAGCGTTCCATAAATCTGGAGTTTACAGTCCGAATTGAAATGGATATAACATCGGCAGATGTTGTGCCCCTGGCTCCGCCGCGAAGAGATATTGACCTGCGCAGGGAACGGCTGAGGATACAGCGTAGTGTACGGGAAAGAAATTATACCCGTGCTCTTGTGGAAACAATCAGGCTGCCGGCAGCTGTTTCCAATATCAGAAGGATGGTAGATGTTGATAATGCGGTTCAGGTTACAGAGATAATTACTGCCTATGACCGGGTACGGGTCCGCGGGATAGTGAGGAGTAATGTACTTTTTGTTAATGAACGGGGCCAGTTGGAGTATGCTGAACTGACCTTTGGTTTTAATGAAACCTTTGCTTTTAACGGTGTTACACCTGAAATGAGTGCCTATGTCGATACAAATATCCTCAGGGAAGAAGCCAGCCTGCTTGATAACCGGCAGCTAAGAATCCGCACAGAGGTAGGATTCAGGATTCTGGTTGTCGTTGAAGAATTGGTGGATATACCTACAGATATAGTCAGCCCGGTTGATGGCTTATATCCTGTTTCCAGGACTATACTGGTGGAGCGGATTGTAATTGAAGAAAGGACCAGGATTTCGGCCAGGGATACAGCAAGGATACCGGAGGGAAATCCAGATATTGCCCGGGTAATCAGTGCCAATGGCAATATCCGCCAAGGCAGTGTAGATGTAGATGCAGAGAGAGGTGGAGTATTAATCAGTGGTATTATTGATGCCAATGTTATTTATGTTGCTGCTCTGCCGCAACAGCCGGTCTATTTTGCCCCTGCAACCATCCGTTTCAGTAGCTTTTTGAACTTCCCTCAGGTAAGGGATAATATGAGGGCATTTGCTGATATTGATATAGCCAGTATATCTGCCAGCCGTATATCAGAGCGGGAATTAAGTGTCAGGGCTGTTCTAGATGTAAATATTCTGGTTACAGAACGGGTCCGTGTTCCTGTAATTACCGGAATATCAGACCGGCCGGTGGAATTACCCCGCCCTATTCCTCCTACTGCTGATGGCTATATCAGATATGTAGTCCGGGCCGGGGATACCCTGTATATAATTGCCCAGCGTTATGGAGTATCAGTGGATCGTCTTATTGCCATAAACAATATCACTAACCCGGAAAATTTACAGGTCGGGCAGACTTTATTAATACCGGGGAATTGAAAACAGGGAAAGCATTTATAGATAGGAGAGTGGTTATAATAATGCTGAGGTGATTATCGGCATTATGCTTAATAAATTAAAGGTGCTCTTTATTTTTATTCCCATAAGCCTTATCCTGTCCTATTTATTTAATGCTTCCCTTTACTCCTTTATCACTTCAGCATTAGCAATCATTCCTCTGGCTGCCCTTATGTCCCATTTAACAGATAAGTTACGTTATCAGTTGGGAAGCAGCTGGGGTGGTTTGATTAATGTAACCTTTGGTAATGCCACTGAATTGATAATTTCTGTTTTTGCCATTTATGATGGCTTGTTGAATGTGGTAAAGGCCAATATTACAGGCTCAATCTTGATGAATTTACTTCTGGTATTGGGTCTGTCTTTTTTTCTGGGCGGTTTAAAATATCAACGCCAGGAGTTTGATAAATTGCTGGCCATTACCAACAGTGTTATGCTTATGTTGGCTGTTATCGGAATGTTAATTCCGGCTATTTTTTATTATGGTTCAGAAAAAATAAAGACTTTAGTTCTGGGCCGACTGAGTATAGGAGTGGGACTGGTACTTTTTCTTACCTATCTGGCCGGCTTATATTTTACTTTAGTATTTCACGAACAGGAAAAGCAGGAAAAAAAAGACAGGGGAAATAGGGATGAAAAGGGCTGGCAGGATTACAAAAGGATAGGGAGGAAAATCCTTTATTTATTAATAACAACTATCTTGATTGCTATAGAGGCCCATATACTGGTTGATTCCATTACCGCATTACAGGAGTGCTTTAATATATCTCCGGTTTTTATCGGTGTGATTATTCTGCCCCTTATTTCCAATACAGCGGAAAATATGACAGCCATAAAAATGGCCCGGGAGAATAAGATAGATCTCAGTATTACCATTGCTGTGGGTTCCAGTATTCAGGTGGCCTTATTCCTGGTTCCTCTTTTGATCTTTATCAGCCACCTGATTGGCTACCCGATGAATATATTATTTAATATCCTGGAAATCAGCAGTATAGTTTTATCTGTCCTGGCCATAAACATAGTCTATTTACAGGGAAAATCCAACTGGTTTGAAGGACTGCAATTAATAGCCGCCTACCTGATTATAGCCATTGCCTTTTTCTTTGCCTGAAGATAAACAAGCGTGAATTGGCAAGCGGAAAATTCTAGTAAATCCTGTAATAGGTACTGCGGACTGGCAGTTTCAATTTCTGTCCCGGATAAATCAGGTCACTGGTCAATTCATTGATGCGCTTTATTTCTGCCACAGATACATTGAATCTCTGGCCTATCTTCCAGAGGGAGTCACCTTTCCGTACAGTATAGATGAAATAGGAATTGTTGTAACGGTCTGTTGAAGAATCGGAAGGGTCATCCTTGGGGTGTTCAATACTACCGGTCAGGGTTTGCCGGATGATGACCGGTGTTCCCAGGGAAACCTTGTCATAGACTATTTCAACATCATGGTTATACATCCGGACACAACCGAGAGAAACAGCCTGCCCAATCAGGTGGGGCTGGTTGGTGCCATGTATGCCATGTTCATTCCAGGTGAATTGTATCCAGCGGGTTCCCAGAATACCCCCTGGATTTTTGATCTTATTGAGTACTTTAAAATCACCGGTTGGCGTAGGAGTGGAGGGTTTACCAATGGCTACTGGAAATATATGTTCAACCCGCTCATCGTTTTTTAAGATCAAACGCCGGCTGCTTAATTCTATGTATATTTTATAGGCCATAGTCTCACCTCCGGTGTGGAATTTATATTTAGTTTCAGTATATTCAATAGCCTCGAAAAATGTTCTATCAGGGGGAAAGTGTTCAGGCAGTAGGGAATCAGGCGTGGGATAAAATGGCAAGACTAACATATAGAAGTATATAGTGATAAATGTTATAATAAAGACACTGCCTTTGTCTTGGCAGCTATTTTACACGAATATTGTGAATATAAATATTACTTTTATAAGGGGGTGAGCAGATGAAGAAATTGATTGTTTTAATGATTGTTATAGGCCTGTTTTTTTACTGCTATTTCCTTTCCCGGGAAGAACTGATGCTGGTCTCCAATCAGTATTATTATCAAACAGAGGGAGGGCCAGAAGAAATTGTGGTGCTGGAACTCCTGACCTATAACATCCAGCGAGGTATTGGCCTGGATGGTCAACTGGATTTGAAGCGGACGGCCAGTGTAATCAGGGAGTCCGGTGCTGATATTGTCGGCCTGAATGAAGTGGATGTGGGAACGGGCAGAAGTGGTTTCATCAATCAGGCCAGATACCTGGCAGAGGCCCTGCAGATGAATTATGCCTATGGGCCAAGTATAAGGCACTATGTTGGCAGCTATGGAAATACTATTCTTTCCAGATACCCGATTATTGATGCAGAGAATATTATGCTACCGGTACTGATGGGTAGTGAGGGAGAAAACCGTTCCCTTTTAAAGGCCCGGGTAGAGTTAGGTAAAGATAGGACAATCAATATCCTGCTCACTCATCTTTCTCTGAACCCGGAAGAACGGAGAGAACAGATTAAATGGATTAATCAATATCTGGAAGAATTAAGTGAACCCTATATTTTGATGGGGGATTTTAACACAGAAGCCCGGGAAGTATTGAGTTATATCCAGGAGGATGGCAGACTGGTACCACTGGTGGCTGATAGTAAGACCTACCCGGCAGCTCTACCTACTAAAGGGATAGATCTTTTCTTTTCCGATGAGCGGGTAATTGTCCTGGAGGAATATACAATAGAAAGTTCTGCCTCAGACCACCTGCCTCTCTACCTGAAAATCAGTCTGTTACCGGGATAAGGAAAGGCCTGCAGCAGGCCTTTTTTTGTATAATCGGGATGAAATAAGGGTCATAATATATAGCGTAACAGATGGACTGGAGGATGGTGAAGATATTTTGACGGAGAAAGCCAGGGGTTCCTTACTGCTGATTGGTGGAGCAGAAGATAAAAAGAGGGAGAAAAAGATTCTGAAGAGATTTTCATCCCTGGTCAGGGAACAGGGTTCTTATCTGGTAATCTTGACTTCAGCAACTATCCGGGCCGGCCAGGTGGGAAGGGAATACCAGGAGATTTTTCAGGACCTGGGGATAGATATGGTCAGGATCCTGGATATAGATAGCAGGGCAAAGGCCATGGCCCCTGAAAATGCCAGAATCCTGGAAAAGGCAGGAGGTATCTTCTTTACTGGCGGGGATCAGCTGAGGATTACCAGTATCTTTGGCGGGACCAGAGCCTATGTTGCTTTAAAGGAAGCCTATGAAGGAGGTACTGTTATAGCCGGTACCAGTGCCGGTGCATCAGTGGTAAGCAGTATTATGATTGTAGGTGGTGAGGGGGAAGACAGTCCCCAGTTAAATAGTGTCCGCCTGGCTGCAGGCCTGGGCCTGTTGGAGGAAGTGGTTATCGATCAGCATTTCGCCCAGAGGGGCAGAATGAATAGATTGCTTTTTGCTGTTGCCTATAATCCCCATATATTGGGTATTGGTATTGATGAAGATACAGCCATAGAATTCCAGGAGGAGGCCAGTTTTCTGGTCCATGGCAGCAGGACAGTTACAGTAATCGATGGAAGAGAAATAAGCTATAGTAATATTTCGGAACTGGAAGGTGAGCAACCCCTGGCTCTCCTGAATGTGAAGATCCATGTCCTGCCGGCAGGATATGCCTATAACCTAATTACGCGGGAAGTGATTATTCCCTGATATAGATGGAGGTAGAGAATGAAGATCTTATCCTATCGGGTATTACCTGGCGCAAATGTCTATGCCTATTCACCTGTATTGGAGGCAGAGATTGACCTGGGGGACTATGATGAGCTGGAAAGCAAAGATGTTCCCGGCTTTAATGAAACCCTGCTGGCCTATTATCCAGGCCTTGCCGAACACAGTTGTTCCCTGGGGTATAAAGGTGGTTTTCTCAGGAGGTTAAGTGAGGGTACCTATTTCAGCCATATTATTGAACATCTCTGTCTGGAGATACAGGCCCGTTTAGGCCAGGATGTTTATTTTGGCAAGTCTATCTGGCAGAAGGATTCCCGTTATAAAATTATAGTGGAGTATCAGGTAGAGGAGATCGGGCTTTTTGCTTTCCGGGCGGCCTTCAGGATAGTTAAAGAGCTCCTCTTAAAAAAAGAGATAGAATTTACCGTTAAGATGATTGAAAAGGAGGGGGAGAGGGTTCTGCGCAAATATGGCATTGGCCCCAGTACCACTGCTTTGTTGAAGGCGGCCAGGGAGAAGGATATACCGGTCATCCCCCTTGACCGGCAGGCCAGCCTCTACCAGTTAGGTTACGGGAAAAACCAGAAGCGGATTGAGGCCACTATAGCCTCAACGACTTCCTGTATAGCTGTAGATATTGCCTGTGATAAGATCCAGACCAAGGCCCTCCTGCAGGAAGCAGAGCTGCCCGTTCCCCGGGGCCTTGTTGTGGAAAAGATTGGCCAATTGAAAGAGGCCATACATAGGCTGGGACCCCCCCTGGTGGTGAAACCCTATAATTCCAACCATGGCAAAGGGGTCAGCCTGAACATTAATAACTGGTATGATTTAAAAGAGGCCTTCCTGAAGGCCAGGGAGTATAGTAAGCAGGTTATTGTAGAGGAATATATAGAAGGAAAGGATTATAGATTACTGGTGGTAGGCGGTAGAATGGTTGCTGCTGCCGAGAGGATACCTCCCCATGTGTACGGTGATGGGCAAAGTACTATCAGGGAGCTTATCAATAAAATCAATAGCTCGTCTGATAGGGGAAAAGGCCATGAGAAGAGGTTAACCCGTATCAGGATAGATGAATTGGTTGAGAAGTGCCTGCAGGAACAGGGTTTAGATCTGGATAGGGTACCTGGCAAAGGACAGCTTGTTTATCTCAGGTATAATGGTAATCTGAGTACAGGAGGGACAGCAAGGGATGTGACCGATGAGGTCCATCCCTTTAATGCCAGCTTAGTGGTCAGGGCGGCACAGATTGTTGGCCTGGATATTGCTGGAGTTGACCTGGTGGCCAGGGATATCCGGGTCCCCATTACCCAGCAACGGGGGGCCATAATTGAAGTGAATGCTGCCCCGGGAATAAGGATGCATCATTATCCGGAGGAGGGAAAACCCCGGAATGTAGCTGGAGCCATTCTGGATTACTTATTCCCGGAAAATGATGGACGGATACCTATTATAGCGGTAACCGGTACCAATGGTAAGACAAGCACCTGCCGCCTGCTGGCTAAAATTTTCCGTGAAGTATATGAAAATGTCGGCCTGACTATAAGTGGGGGCACCTATATTAATGACTGCTGTATTAAAACAGGTGATAATACAGGACCGGTCAGTGCCAGGACCCTCCTGAAGGAAACCACAGTGGATATAGCAATCCTGGAAACAGCCCGGGGAGGAATCCAGCGGGCGGGCCTGGGTTATGACAAAAGCGATATCGGGATTATCTTAAATATCACTGAAGATCACCTGGGTGTAGATGGAATTGAGACCCTGGAAGAACTGGCTGATTTAAAGTCCCTGGTCATTGAAACGGTAAAAAAGGACGGGGCCTGTATTTTAAATGCGGAAGACCCCCTGGTAGTAAGCCTGGCCAGGAGGGCCAGTGCTGAAGTCGTTTACTTCTCCAGAACGCCCAATAATCTCCTGCTTGATTCCCATTGTAAACAGGGGGGAAAGGCAGTTTATCTGGAAGATAATTCACTCATTTATCAGGAAGGCTCCAGGAAAAGGCTTATCCTGGAGGATATCAGGGAAATCCCCTTTACCTATAAGGGGCTGGCCACCCACAATATAGAAAATATCCTGGCGGCCACTGCTGCAGCCATTTGTTCCAGTGTGGAGCCGGAAATTATCAAAAAGTCCTTATTGAGCTTTGGTGCTAACAGAACTGATAATCCTGGCCGTCTGAATATTTTCGAGAGTATTGACCTGAAGGTAATACTGGATTATGGCCATAATCCGGCCGGTTTTAAAGAGGTCTTCAAATTTATGAAGAAATTAGAGGGGAAGAGGCTGGTTGGTGTCGTGGGAGTGCCCGGTGACCGGAAGGATGACTTGATTATCCGGGCAGGAGAGATATGTGGCAGGTACCTGGATCTTGTCTATATAAAGGAAGACAGGGATTTAAGGGGAAGGAGGCCAGGGGAAGTGGCAGCTTTGATCAAAGAAGGCCTGGAAAGATCCGGTTTTACGGGCTTCCATAAATTTATCCCCGATGAGAAAGAAGCCCTGAGTGAAGCCCTGGCCAGTGCTTTACCGGGAGATATTATTGTCTGTTTTTATGAGCAGGAGCCAGAAAAGCTCATGCAGATCATCCAGCAGGGAATTATAGAGTTTGAAACAAGGGAGGCCTTCAGAGAGGAAAGGCAGGAGGAACTTTATTTGCTGAAAGGATGATGATATAATAGTAGCCGGGGAGGTTACTGATAATGAAGGAAATTATAGTACCGGCTCCGGCTAAAATTAATCTGGCCTTAAAGATTAAGGGAGTCAGGAGTGACGGTTATCATGAAGTGGAGTTAATCATGCAGACTATCAGTCTGCATGACCGGATCAGGATAAGGAAAAATGAAAGAGGTATAAAGCTGACTGCCTCTGACCCTTCTTTACCGGTGGGGCAAAAGAATCTGGCCTACAGGGCAGCAGAGGAGATCCTGAATTTTGTCAATTTAACGGCCGGTGTAGATATATATATTGAGAAAAGGATACCGGTAGCTGCCGGCCTGGCCGGGGGAAGTACTGATGCTGCTGCAGTATTGACAGGTATCAATAAACTCTTTGGCCTTTCCCTGGCTGACGAAATCCTGCTGGAGATAGCAGCCAGGCTAGGTTCGGATGTCCCCTTCTGCCTCCATGGAGGAACTGCCTTTGCTTACGGCCGGGGAGAGAAAATCAGGCAGCTGCCGGATTTAAACAGGCTGAATCTGGTACTGGTTAACCCCGGGATCCCCATCAGTACACCCTGGGCCTATGCCCAGTATGACCAATCTGGTAAGGCAAGTAATCTGCCGGTAGATCAACTGCTGCAGGTTATTGAAGAGGGTAAAGAGATTAACTGGCAGGAAGGCTGGGGGAATGATCTGGAAGAGGTTGTATTAAGGGAATATAAAGAACTTTCTCTAATAAAAGAACGCTTAAAGGCAATGGGGGCGAAATTTGTCCTGATGTCTGGCAGTGGTTCTACTTTCTTTGCTGTTGTTGAAAACCAGAAAGCGGGAGAAGAAATCCGGGCTAATTGGCCAGGGAAAAAAGATTTTGTGACAACAGCCTGGACTGTAAAAAAGGATTTTCCTGAATTGTGGTGAATAGAGATTAAAATAGATTAAGGAAAATCAAGTTGCACCTGTGGGGGGTAGGATATGAAACTGGATGTTGTAATTCTGGCCGGAGCACCGAATAATGGTCCATTGAAGAGGGTATCTGATACAGAACATGAAGCATTGATAAAGATTGCCCGGCTACCAATGGTGGAATATGTACTTAAGGCAGTAAACCAGGCAAAATATACGGGCAGGGTAGCAGTAGTTGGTCCCAAAAAAGAATTGGAGGAATCTATCCAGGAGAAAGTGGATATCTTTATTGAGGCTGGCTATTCTATAAAAGATAATATTCTAAGGGGCCTGGCTGCCTTCGAGGATAGAAGTGATTATATTCTTTTGATGACTTCAGATATACCTTTAATTACGGCAGAGGTTATTGATAAATATATTGAGGCCTGTTTACAGGATGGGAAGGCAGACCTCTATTACCCTATCATACCCAGGGAGTGCAACCTGGAAAAATTCCCTATGTCCAGAAGAACCTATTTCCAGTTGGCGGAAGGTGTTTTTACCGGCGGCAATATGGTCATTGTCAAACCGGATATATTTACCGGAACAGGGGATCTGCTGGATAAGGTAATTGCCCTACGTAAAAAACCCTGGAAATTGAGCAGATTACTGGGGATAAAGTTTATCCTGAGGTTTGTTACCGGGAACCTTTCCATTGTAGAGATTGAAGATAAGGTAGCAAAGATAACCGGATACAGGGGACATTTTATGATTACTGAAGATGCGGAAATAGGGTTTGACGTGGATAAACCCAGTGACCTGGAAATCATGCAGAATACTATAATATCATAAATGAGATCCTGCCCTAGGGCAGGATCTTTTTGATCAGTTCTTCCCGCAGATTATCAACCTTTTCAAAATTTAGAGCACCCGTATAGTATTTTTCCAGTTCTTCATAATGGCTCCTGGCTTTTTTCAGGAAGTAGTAAACCCGTTTCATCAGGTCTTCATAGATTTTTTCTGCATCAAGGATTTCTCCATTATTTTTTTTGATATAATCCAGATCAATGGTTTCACCCAGGTTTATTATTGTATCTGTTGTTTTTATACCCTCCAGGCAATGGGGCGGGGTGCCAACCAGGAGGGCTGTGTCCAGTTCAGGGATAATGGCTCCATCCAGCTTTTCCGGTTCCAGGGGACAATGGAGATAAAGAATAAAATAGCCGTATTTTGCTGCTTCCTGGCAGAAGCTCTGGATTAAGCGGGATTTTCCTGTGCCCGGGCTGCCCTTGATAAGAATCCGGTTGTTAATATCTGCACTGATATTTTCCAGATAATTAACAGGCCCCTGGGGAGTGATGGCACTGCCGAATAGATGCCTTTCCCGGCCGGGTTTAAAATCAACCGGTTTTATATTTTTCCTGATCAGTTCATGTACCAGTTGATAATATTTTTTCCGGTCCTGGCTGGCCTGATAGTATTTTTTCCAGTGGAGATAGACAATCTTTGCTGCCTTTAAGAAACTATAGGCCTGCTGGAAATTCTGGCGGACCGATTCACCTAAATGGATTATCTGTTCCCGGTTTTTTTGCAGGGTGTCCTTATCCAGGAACTGGTCTAAATTAATGATTTCCTCAATTAATCCCGGAAAGGCTGGATCAGTAAGGTGAGGGGTGGTACCATCAAAAAAGGCAAGCTTCAATTCAGGAATTAGCAGGCCATCCAGGGAATCTTTATCAGAAGCACACCAATGAAATTCTATATCAAGATCTTTTCTTATCAGCTCAGCGGCAATTTTTTTCATGAAGGTAGATTTCCCTGTTCCTGGCCCGCCTTTAAGAATAAAAACCCTCTCGGCCTGATAAGGGAGGTAATGGAAGAATGAATAAAAACCCTCCGGTGTGTTACCGCCAGCAAAATAGTTTTTAATCGTGCCCAAAATCAATTCACCCCTTCAGTGTTTATATTATAATAATATGTAGGAAAAATAAAAATATAAGTGTTTACTAAGTCTTGCCAAAAGTCAGCCAGGGGTATATAATGGAAAAAAATAAAGGTCTTAGTGATGGGGGGGGCTGCAGATGAAGGATATTAAAAGGGAGTTACGGGAAATATGTTTCAACAATCTCTCTATCCGCTGCCTGGCATACCTTGCTTTATTTACTGCCCTGGTTGCCCTGGCTACATATTTTATCAAGATTCCCGGTGCCAATACCTCCTATTATAATCTGGGGGAGGCCTTTATCTTTATGATTGCCATAGTATTCGGGCCTAAAGCAGGTTTAATTGCCGGGGCACTGGGTTCTTCCTTAGTAGATCTGGTCCTGGCACCTATCTGGGTACCTTTTACCTTTGTCATTAAGGGAGTGGAAGGCTGGGTAGTGGGTAAGCTGGCTGAAGGAAAGGAACTTTCCGGGAGGATCATAGCAGTGATCATTGGCGGCCATATCATGATTCTTGGTTATGCAATTGCAGTCTGGATTTTATATGGCTGGCCTGCTGTACTGCCAGAGATATTGGGTAATTATGGCCAGGCGGCAGTAGGAGCCATTATCGCCTTACCATTAGCCAGAACCATTGAAAAAATAATAAAATAAGCTATATAAGTGATATGGGGGTTGTGATAGAGAATGCAGATCGGGAAAATTCCAGGGAAAAAATTGGAAGAGATAATCCTGAATAAGATAACGTTTAAGAGGGATGATGTCCTGCTCCATGCTGGGTTGGGAGAGGATAGTGCAGTTGTAGACCTGAAAGGGGATTTACTGGCCATTGCTTCTGATCCCATTACCGGTACCAGTAAGAATGCGGGTTATCTGGCTGTCCATGTGGCCTGTAATGACCTGGCAGCAGTCGGAGCAGAGCCTGTCGGTATACAGGTGATACTCTTATTGCCGGAGGAAATAGAGGAAGAGGAGATTGCCCGTTTGATGCATGAGATCATTGAGACTGCAGCCAGTATAAAGGTAGAGGTGCTGGGCGGCCATACTGAGATCCTCTCTCTGGTGAGCCAACCTATTACCTGTGTTACTGCAGTGGGCAGGGTGAAAAGGGAGCGGCTGGTCAGCTCCAGTGGTGCCCGGCCCGGTGATGATATCCTGATTACCAAGGGTGTCGGCATTGAAGGGACTTATATTCTGGCCAATGATTATGCTGATTTGCTGAAGGAAAAGGGTGTTTCCCAGCGGACTATCGATGAAGCCTTAAAATATAAGGATAAGCTCAGTGTCCTTAAGGAGGGCCTGTTGGCAGCAGAATATGGTGTCCACGCCATGCATGATGTTACAGAAGGGGGCCTTTATGGCGCTCTGGATGAATTGAGTCAGGCGTCCAATGTAGGTTTTGAACTTTATCTGGATGACTTACCGGTGAGTGCAGAGACCAGAGAAATAACAGAGGCCCTGGGTATGGACCCGGCAGGTTTAATATCTTCCGGTTCCCTATTGATTACTGTGCCGGAGGGAGAAGAGCTAATCAGGTTACTTCAGGGTGAGGGAATTTATGCCCGGAAGATAGGAGTAATTACAGCAGAAGGCAGGACGATAGTGCGCAATGGCCAAAGGGATGTTTTCAGTTGGTCTAATAAGGATGAATTGTGGCGCTTGATGGAATAATTTCCTTTTTTTTCTTGACATCCACCCATAAAATGGATATAATTTTAATAAAATAAAAATAAGGTGGTGGACATCTTGAATATTACTGAGGTCAGAATTTTTTTAACTACCCAGCCAGGCCCTACAAAGGCCTTTGCCAGTGTGACTTTTGATGATGCTTTTGTGGTCAAGGATTTAAGGGTAGTCGATGGCAAAAAGGGCTTGTTTGTATCCATGCCAGCCCGTAAAGATAAAAATGGTGAATATAGAGATATTTGCCATCCAATCAATACAGATACCCGCAACCTGATCCAGGAAGCAGTTATTAAAAAGTATCAGGAAGAAATTGCTTGAATACATAAAATACCGGCAGGGACTGAACCAGTCACTGCCTTTTTATGTTCCGGGAATATAACTTCTTTTTCTTGACATTTTATCTTAACTTTGTTATACTTCTTACGATTAAAGCTTAGATTAAGGGGACTTTAAATGAAACCATATGTGATGGCAGATGACCTGTATCAACATAAACTGGCAGTAATCCTTGGCCGGGGAAAACGTTTAAACAGGTTATTGCGACATTTTCCTACTGAGAAAAAGTTTAAAGCTGCCTCAATAGAAGAGATTGCCAGTATAATTGGAATTAAGAATCCTAACTCAGCTATTTTACAGAAATTAAAGAAATTGGACACTGTTTATGATAAATTGGTTACCTTTAAAGTAGATCCTGCCTGGAGCAGGAAACCAAGGGCCCGTAGAATTATGGGTATAGATACGGAGTACTTAAAAAGCAACCTGGATTCCATCCAGTATGTTATTCTGGATGGCTTTGAACATATTACTTCAGGCATAATATTTACAAATAATTCTATAGCCCGGGCCACCAGTATTGGTGAAGGGATTAATTTATTAAGATGGGTTATTGAAGACTATCAACCGGAATTGATAGTAGGCCATAATTTTAATTCTGATATATCCATATTAGAATCTGCCTATGGGGATGAGCTGCCGGAACTTTACTATTATGATGATACTATGGATTTGATGGCAAAAAGTAATCTGGCCAATATACTGGGCAGTTCCAGTTTAAATATGGCAGTACAGAAACTCTTTGAGGCTGATGTGATCGGTTTATTTAATGCCTATAATGACCTGGATTTACTGGTGGAGTATGGGATTAAAGACGCTTTATATCCAATATTCTTAAGATACTATATATTAAATGGAAATTTACCGGAGGTAAATTTCACCCTGAAACCAGAAAAAATAATTATGGAGGAAAACCGCCATTATTTAAAGAAGAAAGACGGTTTCCAGATAAAACTCCAGGAGCGGGGAGGTTAACGGGAAGATGAATAATGTCTTATCTATAATTCTGGCAGCCGGACAGGGTACCAGGATGAAATCTGACAAGGTGAAGGTCCTTCATCATGTAGGCGGGCGACCGATGCTCCACTATGTGGTGGACAATGTGGCCGGTTTCAGTACCGGTACTGTGATTATTATCGGCCGACAGGGTGAGTTGGTCCGGGAAAGTTTAGAGGGAAAGGCTAACCTGAAATTTGTTGTTCAGGAACAACAATTGGGAACAGGTCATGCTGTCATGCAGGCCAGGGAAGAGATAGCAGGACATAATGGCCCTGTAT
The DNA here is from genome assembly GCA_025451675.1 of Halanaerobiales bacterium. GTDB lineage: Bacteria > Bacillota > Halanaerobiia > Halanaerobiales > DTU029 > DTU029. The sequence goes on from JANWJZ010000022.1 coordinate 46,297, forward strand.
TGGTTTTATATGGGGATACACCATTATTGAGAGAGGAAACCTTAAGGGAGTTAATAAAAACCCATCAGGAGAAAAAGGCCGCCTGTACTGTTCTTACCACTCTAGTATTAGATCCAACTGGATATGGTAGAATAATAAGGGATGAGGCAGGTTATATCCAGAGAATTGTTGAAGAAAGGGATGCCAGCCCTGAGGAAAAAAGAATACAGGAAATTAATAGCGGGGTATGTTGTTTTGAGAGCAGCCTTTTACTGGAAGCCCTTGCCCATATAGATAATAAGAATGCCCAGGGGGAATATTACCTGACAGATACCATAGCCTATTTAAATGGACAGGGGAAAAAGGTTTTTCCATATTTAATAGATGATTTTTATGAAATTACAGGTATCAATGACCGGATAAATCTGGCCAGTGCAGAACGGATTATCCGGAACAGAATTAATAAGAAACATATGGAAAACGGTGTGACGATAATTGATCCAGCCACTACCTATATCGATAGTGAAGTAGAGATTGGCCAGGATACCATTATTTATCCCTTTACATATATAGAAGGAAAAAGCATAATTGGCAGGAATAGTATCATTGGTACTCATTGCCGAATAAAAGATTCAGAAATAGGAGAAGCTGTTAATGTACTGGATCATTCTATTATTTTAGAAAGCAAAATAGGCGCCAGAAGTAATGTGGGGCCTTTTGCCCATATCCGGCCAGGCTGTCTGCTGGAGACTGAGACAAAGGCGGGCAGTTTTGTCGAGTTAAAAAATAGTACTGTAGGTAAAGGGACAAAGATACCGCACCTGAGCTATGTCGGTGATGCCATTATTGGACAGGATACTAATATAGGTGCTGGTACTATTTTTGCCAATTATGATGGAGAGAGAAAATACCAGACTCTTGTGGGTAATAAGGTCTTTATTGGAAGTAATACGACCCTGATTTCACCAGTGAAAATTGGTGATGGGGGAAGGACCGGGGCAGGTTCAGTAGTTACCAGGGATGTGCCGGAGGGAACTACTGTAGTAGGAGTGCCTGCCAGGATATTTGTCAGGAAAGAGAGGTAAGGTTGAAAATTGATGTCTACTTATAGCGATCGCTTAAAGATTATTACTGGCAACTGTCATCCTCAATTAGCACAGGACATCTGTGACTATTTAGGGACAAGCATTGTGAGTGCTGAAATAACCAGGTTTGAAGATGGTGAGATTGGGGTTAATATTGATGAAACCGTAAGGGGTGCAGATGTATTCGTAGTGCAACCTACCAGTCCACCGGTTAATGAGAATTTGATGGAATTACTGGTCCTCATCGATGCCCTGAGAAGGGCTTCGGCCAGGAGAATAACTGCCGTTGTGCCCTACTATGGTTATGCCAGGCAGGATAGAAAAGCCTCACCCAGAGATCCAATTACTGCTAAATTGGTGGCAAATCTAATCACAACTGCCGGAGCCAGAAGGCTACTGTCAGTAGATTTACATGCTCCCCAGATTCAGGGTTTTTTTGATATACCTGTTGATCATCTCTATGCCGCACCAATCATGGTGGATTATTTTAAAGAAAAAAACCTGGAGAATACTATTGCTGTTGCCCCGGATGTGGGGGCAGTAAAACGGGTCCGGGCCTTTGCTGAATCACTGGATATCCCCCTGGCCATTGTAGATAAAAGAAGGCCGCGGGCTAATGTAGCAGAGGTAAAGAATGTAATTGGAGATGTAAATGGAAAACATGTAATCTTACTTGATGATATCATAGATACTGCCGGTACGATTACAGAAGCGGCTAAAGTCCTCAAAGAAAAGGGAGCAAGGGATGTTTATGTCTGTGCTTCCCATGGCCTTTTTTCCGGGCCAGCCATTGAGAGGTTAAAGACAGCACCGATAAGCGAAATAATAATTACCGATACTATACCCCAGAAGGACCATGGCCTGGAAAATTTAAAGGTTCTCTCGGTTGCCCCCCTGCTGGGTGAAGCCATAGACCGGATTTTCCGGGATTTATCAGTCAGTGTACTGTTCAGGTAAATAAAATGAGCTATTTGCTTGCTGATTTTTATTCTTGATGATATAATATTTGGGTGGAAATTTATTATTCGCCACTGGCAAATAATATAACTGGATATATTGCCCATAAAAGTAAAGAATTAGGAGGAGAGGATTGCTATGGAAAAAGTTAGATTGGCGGTACAGCCCAGGGAGAAAACAGGGAAAGGTGTCGCCCGTAAATTAAGGCAGAAAGGCCTGGTGCCAGCTGTATTATATGGTAAAGGAAAGGAGCCACAGGCTTTAGTAGTTGATCCACAGGAAGTAAGGAATTATCTGGCTGGAAATACTATTTTTGATCTTGAGATAGAAGGTCTTGGCAAGGAGACAGCGCTGATCAAAGAAGTACAGAGAGACGCCATAAGCGGAGATATAAAACATATAGATTTCCTACATATCACCCTTGATGAAAAGGTTACAGTTACTGTACCTGTAACCCTGGTTGGCGATGCTCCAGGTGCCAGGGAAGGCGGGGTAGTACAGCAGCTGCTCTGGGAATTGGAAGTGGAGTGTTTACCTCTGGAGATTCCAGAATCCATTGAAGTTGATATCAGCAATCTAAGTGTTGGTGAATCACTGAGTGTAAGTGATGTTAAGGCAGCTGAGGGTATTGAGATTCTTACTTCACCGGAAGAGGTTATTGTAACTGTTGCCCTCCCGGCAGCAACTGGTGGAGAAGCAACTGAAGGAGAAGATGTCACCGAACCAGAAGTTGTTGGTGACGAAACAGAAGAATAAATTGCCCGGTATAGCGTAATCCTGTAATGGGATTACGCTTTCCGTCTGGCATGGGGGAATTAAGATGTTTTTAATCGTAGGCCTGGGTAACCCGGGACCCAAATACAGGATGACCCGGCATAATGTGGGTTTTATGGCTGTTCATAAATTAGCAGAGGATTTCAATATCAAAGCGGAAAGTACCAAATTCCAGGCGATTATCGGGGAGGGTAGTATTGCCGGCAGCAGGGTTATATTGGCTCAACCCCTGACATATATGAATAATAGTGGTATTGCCGTGCGGCAGTTGGTAAATTATTATAAGATAGAGCGGGAAAAGCTCATCGTTATCTATGATGACCTGGATTTACCGACAGGAAAATTGAGAATAAAGGAAAAAGGCAGCTCCGGGGGCCACAACGGAGTAGCCTCTATTATAGAATCTCTGGGGACCCGGGAGATTCCGCGGATCCGGATCGGTATCGGTTCTCCGCCAGAGGATTTTTCAGTTATTGATTATGTTTTAGGACGTTTTACAGCTGAGGAAATGACAGTTATTGAGGAGACACTCAGTAAAATCAGTTCTGTCGTAGAGGAAATCATCGCCAATGGTTACCAGACAGCCATGAATAAATATAATTAAGGCATATTATAGCCGCAAAAAGGAAAAAATATGAAAATAATAAAAAATAAAGAAAAAGCAATTAAAAAACATAGAGGCCCGTACTTTTTGTAGGGGTCCTTTCGGCATTTGTCCGGTATTTATTTATGAAAGGAATTATAAAAATGAGGTTTAATGAGTTACTTATCCATTCAAAATTAACAGAAGCTGTTTCCAGAGAACTGAATAAGGGAAATAGCCTTGTAATTAATGGCCTGGACAATTCCCCCCTGATTTATTATCTTGCCAATCTATATGGGGAGATGGATAAGTCTTTTCTATTGATAGCTCATGATAATTATCATTTAATGAATTACTATGAGGATTTAATCAGGTTAGTGGATAAAGAAGAGGTCCTTGTTTACCCTGAGATTGAGATCCTGCCTCATGAACAGATTTCAGCTGATCCCACTGAGCTCAGTGAGAGACTGGCCGTTCTGGAGGAACTGGTTTTTAAACCCGAGAAAAAAAGGATTACCCTGATAACGATCAGGACAATGCTTCGCAAGATGATGCCAGTAGTATTCTTCCGCCAGTATTCTCTGGAGCTAAAGGTTGGCCTGGAAGTAGATTTAAGAGAATTGACCGGATTATTGTCCCTGGCAGGCTATGAGAGAGTCAATATGGTCGAGGAACAGAAGCAGTTTAGCCTCAGGGGAGGCATTCTTGATATTTATACCATTTCCAGGGATTATCCAGTGCGGATAGAATTCTTTGGCGATGAAATAGATTCGATCAGGGAATTTGATCCGGCTACACAACGTTCAAGGGATTATCTGCAGGAGGTCATTATTTCTCCGGCCAGGGAGATAATCCTTTCCCCTGCAGCGATTCAGTCTGCCCTGGCAGGGATCAGGAGAGACACCGCGAAAACAGTAAGTCTGTTACAGGAAAAGGGCAGTGAGGAAGAGGCCAGGTATTTACGGGATAAAATGGAGGAAATACTGGCTGATTTCCAGGAATTGGGGGAATTCCCCGGTTATGAGCAGTTTTTGCCCTATTATTATCCGGAAATGCATACTTTTCTGGATTATCTGCCGGAGGGTACCTTATTAATCCTGGATCAGGCCGGTAAGGTATGGCAGAATGCGGAAAAATACGAAGAAGAACTGGCTGAAACCTATCTGACTCTGCTGGAACAGGGTACTGTTCTTTTAAATTATCTGGATAATTTTCAGACAACTCAGGACCTGCATGAAAAGATAAAGGAATATACAACCCTATTTATTTATTCCCGTAAACAGGAAGAGGGATTTAAGTCGGGGTTGCCGGAAATAGATATAAAAACAGGTGTGGTAGAATCCTTTAATGGTAAAATAGAGTTGCTGGCCGGCAGGCTTAAAGAATTAAGCAGGGGGAAATACCGGGTAGTAATAACCCTGAATTCGGCCAGTAAGGCAAAAAGAATTGCTGAGTTTTTGAAGGAAGAGGGTTTGCCGGCTATCTATCATGATAATGATGCCGGAAAGGCGAAAATTACGGTAAAAGCCGATAGTTTGGCAGAAGGCTTTATATTTGAAGACCTTAAATTAGTGGTTTATACAGAAAAAGAAGTCTTTGGCCGCAAACAGAAGAGAAAGAGAAGGATCAGGAATGTAGAAGAAGGCCTGAAGATTTCATCCCTGGAAGAATTAAAGGTAGGGGATTATGTAGTTCATGAAAATCATGGTATCGGCAAATATCTTGGTGTCCAGACCCTGGAGATCCAGGGAAAACACCAGGATTATTTAGTACTTAAATATGCCGGGGAAGACAGGCTTTATGTTCCTACAGATCAGATTGATCTGGTACAGAAGTATATTGGAGCAGATGAGGAGAAACCCAAATTATATAAACTGGGCGGGAATGACTGGAAGAAGGTCAAGCAAAAGGTAAAACAATCAGTCAAGGAGATGGCCTTCGGGCTGCTGGAACTATATGCGGAGAGGGAAACCATCGAGGGCCATGCCTTTTCCAGGGATACGGTCTGGCAGCAGGAGTTCGAGGAGGCTTTTCCCTATGAAGAGACTCCGGATCAGTTGAAGGCTATTGAAGAGGTAAAAAGGGATATGGAGTCTAATTACCCGATGGACCGCCTGCTCTGTGGCGATGTAGGCTATGGTAAAACAGAGGTAGCCATCCGGGCTGCCTTTAAAGCAGTCATGGATGGCAAACAGGCAGCGGTCCTGGTGCCGACGACTATCCTGGCCCAGCAGCATTATAATACCTTTAAGGAAAGAATGAGTAATTATCCGGTAAATATTGCCATGATCAGCAGGTTCAAGACACCCCGGGAGCAGAAGGAGATAATTAAAAAACTGGCTACGGGAGAAATTGATATAGTTATTGGGACACATCGTTTATTGTCTGATGATGTTATCTTTGATGACCTGGGTTTATTGATCATAGATGAAGAGCAGAGATTTGGGGTCAGCCATAAAGAAAAATTGAAGAATATCAAGCGCAATGTAGATGTCCTGACCATGACTGCTACACCAATACCCCGTACTCTGCATATGGCCCTGGTTGGTGTCAGGGATATGAGTGTTATTGAGACACCACCGGAAAACCGTTATCCTATCAGGACCTATATCCGGGAATTCAATCCTGAGTTGATCAGGGATGCTATCCGCAGGGAAATGGCCAGGGGAGGACAGATCTATTTTGTCCATAACCGGGTGGAAGATATAGAACAGATGGCAGATTTTATCCGGAAGCTGGTGCCGGATTGCAAGGTAGTGGTTGCCCATGGCCAGATGAGTGAACGCAAACTGGAAAAAATAATGTTGGCTTTTTATCAGAAGGAATATGACCTGCTGGTCTGTACAACCATTATTGAAACCGGCCTGGACGTTCCTTCTGTAAATACAATTATAATTAATAGGGCAGAACAGATGGGATTGTCCCAGTTATACCAATTGCGGGGCCGTGTAGGACGTTCGGATAAAATTGCCTATGCCTATTTACTATATGAAAAGAATAGAATTCTGCCGGAAATTGCAGAAAAACGCCTGAAAGCCATCAAAGAGTTTACCAATCTTGGTTCTGGTTTCAAGATTGCCATGCGGGACCTGGAGATCCGGGGAGCCGGCAATTTATTGGGGCCGGAGCAGCATGGCCATATTGCAGCTGTGGGTTTTTCTCTTTATTGTAAGTTGCTGGATAACGCCATCAGGGAACTGAAAGGTAAAAGAGTTGAAAAGCAAGAAGAGGTAGAGATCAAACTTAATATTGATGCTTATATACCCGATGATTATATTTCTGATTCACAACAGAAGATTGAGCTTTATAAGAAAATCACCAAATTAAAGGATAAAGAAGACTTTTCTGATCTAATCGATGAACTGATCGATAGGTTTGGTGAACCGCCTCTGGAGGTAATGAACCTGATCAAGGTCAGTCAGATCCGGGCTCTGGCCCTTAAAGCAGGCCTCAGTATGATTTATGAAAAAAGGGGTTACATTTATTGTAGATTTGTGGATCAGAATAAACTAAACAGGGAAGCAATAATTGCTTTGATTGAAAAATATGCAGGAAAGTTAAGGGTAAAAACAGGGAAAGAGACAGAAATAGGGGTAAAAACTGACCAGCTTGCTGAGTTGGAAAAAATTTTAGATGAATATCTGGCATTTTCCACCTCCCGGTAAAATAGCGGAATTCTACCTGCCCTGTTAAAGGTATTATTTATCCAGTAAGGTATAAATTTACCTTCCGTGGGTAAAGATATCAATACAGCCATATTTAATTAGTTTAAGAAGCTGTAGATAACTCCAAGGGAGGTGAAGGCTGGGTTGGCCCGGCGTAAAATATGAAGGCAACAGGTATAGTCAGGAGAATTGATGATCTGGGCAGAGTCGTGATACCAAAAGAGATAAGAAGAACCATGAGGATCAGAGAAGGAGAACCCCTGGAGATATTTGTTGATAGGGAAGGGGAGGTAATCCTGAAAAAATATTCTCCGATTGGTGAGTTGACAGAGTTTGCCCAGGAGTATGCAGATGCTCTGGCCGAAGAAACTGATACAGCAGTTTTTGTACTGGACCGGGATGTAGTGATAGCTGTTTCAGGCGTTCCGCGGAAAACCTTTCTGGATAAGCCTATCAGTGCTGAAGCAGAGAAAGCCATGGAAGATAGAAAAGCTAAAATTATAAATGGACAGGGAACAAATGCTTTTTGTCAGGGTGTAGGAGAATTAGAAGGTTATTCCCTGTATTCATCAGTATTGGCTCCCATTATTGTTGAAGGGGATCCTATCGGTGTAGTTGTTATTAGTAGTAAAGAAGAAGGCAAGGAAGTAGGAGAACTGGAGCTGAAATTGGCTACTACTGCTGCTTCCTTTCTGGCCAAACAGATGGAACAATAAATACTTATCCCCCCCTGCCGGGGGGTTATCGTAATGAAGAAGACTGACTTATATAAGGGGATATAAAAGTTTGATACATTATTTATTTCAGAGAGGAAAAGCTAGAAAATAGTCTAATAAAATATAATAATATACAAATCTATTAGGAAAGGGCGGTAGGATTTATGACCGGGGGGAAAAGAAGGAGTTTTATTGAGGGAGCAGCTATATTGACAGCAGCGGGTATGCTTGCTAAAGCAATGGGTTTTGTTTACAGGATTTTCCTGACCAGGATAATTGGGACAGAAGGAATAGGCCTCTATCAGGTGGCTTATCCAATCTATACTACTTTATTAGTGGTATCCCGCTCGGGAATTCCAATCGCCCTGGCAAAATTAATTTCTGACAAAATTTCCAGAGGCGAGAGAAAGGAAGCCTTTCAAATATTTAATGTCAGCCGCAAATTGTCATTTTCAGTGGGGCTCTTCTTCTCTATTTTAATGATTTTACTGGCTAAACCTTTAACCATTATTTTTAAATGGGGGCCAGATGCTTTCTATCCTGTGGCCGCTATAGCCCCTGCTATTTTCTTTGTCTCTATAATGGCCACTTACCGGGGTTTTTTTCAAGGCTTACAGGATATGGTTCCTACCGCCATATCGCAGATTGTAGAACAATTTGTCAGAATGCTTACGATGATCTCTCTGGCCTATATCCTGGTCAGGCATAGCCTTAGCCTGGCTGCAGCCGGGGCAACTTTTGGTGCAGTTACCGGTGCTATAGCTGGACTTTTCGTATTAATTTTTATATACTATAAAAGAAGAAAAAAGATCTGGTCTTTCGTCAGGGAAGACCCGGAAGCTTATCCCGATAAAAGCAGGACCAGAGAGATAATCAGGGATATTGCTTCTCTGGCCATACCTATTACCATTGGTGCACTGGTACAACCATTAATGAATTTGGTGGATACGATTATTGTTCCCATGCGTTTACTGGCTGGAAATATAACCGCTGAACCAATGGCTTTATTTGGAGAGTTAACAGGAGTGGCGATGACACTGGTTAATTTTCCAACCATTATTACTGCCTCTCTGGCAACCAGTTTAGTTCCTTCTATTGCAGAAGCCTACGCATTACAGGAAGCTACGCAGATTAAAAGGAGAACACAGACGGGGCTGCGTTTGACTATTTTAATCAGTTTACCGGCAGCAGTAGGCCTCTATGTCCTGGCAGAACCTTTGACAACGATTATTTTTGCTGTGCCAACGGCAGCAAGGATATTAAGGATTACTGCCTGGAGTGTAGTATTTATCGGTTTACAGGAAACCAGTTCGGCTATCCTTAATGGGATGGGCAGAACCAGGATACCAGCCAGGAATCTTTTTGTTGGTGCACTTGTAAATGCCTTTTTCAATTATACACTGACAGCTAATCCCCGTTTTGGTATAAGGGGAGCTGCCTTTGGTACAGTATTTGGTTTTGCTGTAGCAGCTTTATTAAACTTAATCTATGTGAAAAGGTATACTGAATTTAAAATTGATATAAGAGCTTTAGTATTTAAGCCAGCAATAGCTGTTACGATAATGGGAATTGCAGTAAAACAGGCTTTTGCTATCCTGAATACTCTTTTTAGCCTCTTTACTGCTTATCATTATGTGATAGCAACCTTCCTGGCAGTTCTCGTAGGAATTGTAGCTTATGTTCTGCTTTTGTTCATTACCAGAGAGATTAAATATAATGATTTATTAATGATACCGGGAGTAGGCCAAAAAATAGCCAGGATATTAAAAAAAATCGGTTTGGTGAGGGAATAAGATGAATAAAGAAGAACTGGCAAAGGAGATACAACGGCTGGCAGATATCATGGAAAAGCTAAGGGGACCGGAAGGTTGCCCCTGGGACAGGCAGCAGACTATAGCTTCTCTACAGGAGTATTTAATAGAAGAGGCTTATGAAGCTGTAGGGGCTGCCGTAAGTGGGGATATGTCACTACTGAAAGAAGAGTTAGGGGATGTTTTGCTCCAGATAGTCTTTCAGGCCCAGGTTGCCCGGGAAGAAGGAAGTTTTGATCTGGTGGATGTTATTAGAGGCATATCAGATAAACTGGTCAGGAGGCATCCTCATGTCTTCTCTGATCGCAAGGCAGATACAGCTGAAGAAGTAAGTAAACTCTGGCAGGAAATCAAAGACAAAGAAAAGGATCAGGATAGAAGTAATAGCTCACTTTTGGACAAACTGGCTACTGATCAGCCGGCATTGATGCAGGCTTATGAAGTTCAAAAGCTTGCTGCTAAAGTAGGTTTTGACTGGGATGACATTAATGATGTAATTCAGAAAGTAAAGGAAGAACTGACAGAAATGGAAGAAGCCCTGCAAAGGGGAAATAAGGAAGTGGCGGCTCTGGAATTCGGTGATCTTCTTTTTGCTATGGTCAATCTTGCCCGCTTTCTCAATATTAATCCGGAGATAGCCCTCTTAAACACCATTATGAAATTTAAAAATAGATTTGAATATATGGAGAAAGCCATAAAAAGCGAAAATAAAGAAATGGACGGATTAAGTCTGGAAGAACTTGATTTTTACTGGGAAGAAGCCAAAAAGACGGAAGTAGAATAGGGGGGTATATGATGAAGAAAGCATTACTTGCAATCTTGCTTGTGCTATGTACTTTTTTAACAGTTGCCGCTTACGGACAGGACTTTGATCTGGATATTAGGGCAGCAATATTGGTTGAGGCGGAAACAGGACAGGTTTTATATGAGAAAAATTCGGCAGAAACTCTTCCTCCAGCCAGTATTACAAAAATTATGACCCTTTTAATTGCCATGGAAGAAATAGAAAAAGGTAATCTAAGCCTGGATAGTGAAATTTCCATAAGTAAATATGCTGAATCCATGGGTGGTTCCCAGATTTATCTGGCAGCAGGTACCAGGATTAAACTTGAAGATCTCCTGAAGGCTGTAACCATAGCATCTGCCAATGATGCCAGCGTAGCAATAGCAGAAGCTATAGGAGGTACTTACAGTAATTTTATCAGATTAATGAATAAGAGGGCTGAAGAACTGGGTATGGTGAATACCCATTTTGCAAATTCTACCGGTTTACCGGTAGAACATGGTGAACATTATACAACTGCCTATGATATTACCCTTATGTCCCGGGAACTGATAAAATATGAGAAGGTATTGGAATGGGCTTCCATCTGGGTTGACTATGTTCAATTACCAGGCCGGGAGGCAATGCTGGTAAATACCAATAAAATGATTAATTATTACCCGGGAATGGATGGATTAAAAACTGGCCATACCAGTGAAGCCGGGTATTGCCTTGCTGCAACAGCTAAACGGGATAATATGCGTCTAATATCTGTTATAATGGGGGCAGAAACGGAAAAGCGAAGGGAAGAATTGACTGCCCGCCTTCTGGATTATGGATTTAATGCCTTTGAAAAAGAACTAATCCTGAGAAAAGGAGAACAGGTTCATAATATTGAAGTTCCCGATGGGAAAAAAACCGTCACAACTGCTGAGGTAGCAGAGGATCTTTATGTTGTCTATAAAAGAGGTGCAAAGGGAACACTGCAAAAAGAAATTGTTTTGCGGGAAGATCTGAAAGCCCCCATTGAAAAAGGAGAGGTATTGGGACAGGAGTTAATCGTCCAGGATGGAGAGATATTGGCCCAGGTAGACCTTGTTGCGGTTGAGAATATTGAAAAGGCCAATATCTTTACCAGGCTATGGCGTGCTTTTGTAAATTGGGTTGGCCAATTACTCAAAGGGATTCTTAAATAATCCGACAAATTGCAAATAAATTTACTTATAGAATAGCTTAAACCTTCTTTCCTGTATAATATATTTTAAATCTTATCAAACTAAAAATACAGGTAAAGGAGGTTTTTTATGTTTAGAAAATATCCCTTATTAATACCATTTTTATTGATTTTATTATTAGCTATATTCCTCACGGCCTGTGAAAAGCAGGGTGACGGGACAGGTATCAGGAAAAGAGATATATTAAAGGCGGAGCCGGAAATAATCGTAAAGCTACAGGATGGGCAGGAAAGGAAAATGGGACTGGAAGAATATATTACCGGAGTAGTTGCTGGAGAGATGAAGGCAGATTGGCCGGAAAATGCCTATGCTGCCCAGGCCATTATTGCCCGTACTTTTGCTTTAAAACACATGAGCGATAATGATACAAATGTAATCAGCGGCAGCTACCAATTTGCCCAGGAATATCAACCGGCAAAAGTTACTCCGGAAATTGAAAAAGCTGTAAAAAGGACCAGGGGCGAGGTTATTGTCTACGAAGATGAGTATATCAATGCCTGGTTTCACGCCAGTGCTGGCGGGCAAACTACATCTGCCAGGGTCGGCCTGGCTTATCAGGAAGAAGAACCTCCTTATATTGTCAGTGTAAAATCACCGGACGACCAGGCCCCGGAAGAAATTAAAAACTGGCAGGTGGATTTCACTGTTGCAGAAATAGAAGGGGCCTTGAATAAAATAGGGAAGAGGGTAGGAAGCCTGAGAGATATTGAAATTGAGGATAAAGATGAAACCGGGCGGGCCATAAATCTTAAATTCTCCGGTACTAACGGAGATGTTACTGTAGAGGCTGCAGTTTTCAGGAACGAACTGGATCCAGAACGATTAAAATCGACAATGATTAAGAAAATAGAGAAAAGAGAAGATACCTATGTATTTTCAGGCTCTGGCTTTGGACATGGAGTAGGAATGAGTCAATGGGGTGCCTATGCACTGGCAAAAGAGGGAAAAAGCCCGGAAGAAATAATTGAACATTATTACAGGGATATCGAAATTGTGAAAGAATATGATTAGTCTTAAAGGCAGCATATCAGTAAAAGGCAATCTGAAAAAAATATTTAAAAAACCCTTGACAGCAGAAAATAAACATGTTAAGATAGCAATTGTCGTCAGAAACCTGTACAAAAACTTAACAGACAACAGGCTAAAAAATAAACAAAAACTTAATTAAAAACCTCTTGACAGTCTACAGGAAAGATGTTAAGATAGTAGACGTCGCTGCTCCTCTGGAGAGAGCAAAAAAATAAAAAAGGCTCTTGACAGGAGCAAAAG
>JANWJZ010000023.1 GCA_025451675.1 Halanaerobiales bacterium
AAGGAGAGGCACTGAAAAAGGCCTTTGAATTAGGAGCTTTTGATTATATAAAAAAACCTGTTGACAGGATGGAGGTACTGGCCCGGCTTTCAGCAGCACTGGAATATTATGACGAGCAAAAAAGGCTCCGGGAAATGGCCATGAGGGATGGCCTGACAGGCCTGTATACCCATAACCTTTTACTTGAGCTATTGGGAAAAGAGTGTAGTAAAGCCTGGCGTTATAAGACCCCTATGGCGTTCCTTATGATAGATATTGATTATTTTAAGATGGTAAATGATACATATGGCCACAGGATAGGGGATAAAATCCTCCGCCTGGTAGCTGATATATTGCAGGCCAATTCAAGAAGGAGCGACATTGTGGGGAGATACGGGGGAGAAGAATTCGGGATTGTTTTACAGGATATTAGCTTTGATAATGCGTGGCTTGTATGTGAGAGGATTAGAAGGGCTGTTGCAGATTTTGAATACAGGATTGATGGTAAATCAATAAGTGTTACTGTCAGTATAGGAATGGCCTTTAAGGAACCGGAAATACTTGCAGATTTGGAAGAAATGATTGCAATTGCAGATAAGGCATTGTATCAGGCTAAAAATAATGGACGTAACAGGACAGAGTTTATTGTTTTGTCCCGGTAGCAGTTAAAGAATAAAATTTAAATTGAAGAAAGCTCTCAAAAAAATCAGGATGCATGGCTCCAATAGGATATAGAAACCATGCATCCAGATGTGCTGAAGATTATTACTCCCAAATTCCAGTTTAAATTGTATAAGCTATAGATGAGTCCTCTTTATTATTGGATTAGAACTGCTGGCCTGACTGGTTTACCAGTGAATTCTGGTAGGCCTCAATCATCTTTCTTACCATATGGCCGCCGATATCACCCGTATCTCTTGTGGTCATGTTTCCATAATAACCACTCTGGGGAATCTGGATACCCAGCTCGTTGGCAACTTCATATTTGAATTTTTCCATAGCCTGGGCAGCCAGGGGGTTAATCAGGGTATTACTTTTTTGTCCTGTACCCAAGGATGACACCTCCTTTCCTGTTTTCTATTACTAGTTTTCTGAAACTGGATTTAAAATATACAGGAATAAACTGTTTATTATCTTCAGGATATAAAATCCCTCCATTTCATAAAATACTAATGGAGGGAAAATCGATGCTAAGAAAACGGGAACTATTGATTATTGTTTTATATTTTCTCCTCTTATTTCCCCTGCAGGCTGAAGATATGGTATATAAGGGTGATGTCTGGAACCTAATGAATTATTTCAGGATAGATCATGCCCTGAAAAAATATATTCAGATTCAGGAGAAGGGCGGCTGGCCTGCCTTACCGGCTGATATAATTTTGAAAAAAGGTGATTATTCAGAACATGTCCTCGCTCTGAGAGAAAGGTTAGAGATCACAGGGGACCTTTTCACTGTCAGGAAAGAAAATTTATATTTTTTTGATGAAGAAGTAGAGGAGGCTGTTAAGAGGTTCCAATACCGTCATGGTTTAATAATTGACGGTATAGTCGGACCGGATACCCTGGCTGCCATGAATGTTCCTGTGGCAGAGAGGGTCAGGGAGCTGAGCCTGAACCGGGAGAGGATTTTTAGTCTTTTTGATTCCTATGTAGAAAGATATGTCCTGGTTAATATTCCTGCCTATGAGCTTAAAGTAATTGAAAAGGGCAAAGAGATTCTTAAAATGAAGGCCATTGTAGGCAGTACTGGTAGTAAAACCCCCGTATTTCAGGATGAAATTGAGTATCTAGTGTTTAATCCTGACTGGAGGATCCCTATCAGGAAAACTGTCCGGGACATCATTCCGATAATAAAAAGCGATCCCACTTATCTGGAGAGAAAAAACATCCGGATTTTCGATGGCTGGGGTAAAGATGCCAGGGAACTGAGGCCAGAAGAGGTAAATTGGGATTATTATGACCTGAATAATTTTAATCTGATGCTGGTACAGGAACCAGGGCCCGAGAATGAGTTAGGTAGAATAAAATTCATGTTTCCCAACGAGTATCTGGTCTATATACATGATACACCGGCCAGGGAACTCTTTACCTACAATGACAGGGCTTTCAGCTCCGGTTGTATCCGGGTAGAGAAACCTATTGACCTGGCCTTATATTGCTTAAAAGACCAGTCAGGGTGGGACCTGAATCGTATTCTGTCAGTGATAGACGGGGGTGAACCAGTGGAAGTGTATCTGGAAGAAAATATCCCTGTTGTAATTGTTTACTGGACTGCCTGGGTGGATGAGTCAGGCCTGGTTCATTTCCGGAAAGATATTTATAATTATAATTAAAGGCAATTCCAGGGAAATTCTCCCTGGAATTCTTACTTGAAAGGAGGATTTTATTTCTATATAATGAATTTATATTTATAAAAAAATATTTGATAACTGATGCAGGAGAGGAGATAATTCTGTGATCTGGAATGAGAAATTTGAGACTATGCCCAGAGAAGAGATGAGGAAGTGGCAGGGCGAAAAATTAAGGGAAATGGTGGAAAGGGTATACTATAATGTACCTTTCTATCGCAAAAAATTGCAGGAAATTAATATACAACCGGAGGATATAGAGGGAATAGATGATTTAGCCCGTTTACCCTTTACGTCCAAAACAGATTTACGGGATAATTATCCTTATGGCCTTTTTGCAGTACCGATGAGTGAGATAATCAGGATTCACGCCTCCTCAGGTACTACCGGGAAACCTACTGTTGTCGGTTATACCCGCAGGGATATTGCCCTCTGGTCTGAGGTGGTGGCCAGAATTTTAACCAGCGCCGGTGTTGAGCGAGATGATTACATACATGTTGCCTATGGTTATGGGCTTTTTACCGGCGGCCTGGGAATCCATTATGGCAGTGAGAAAGTGGGGGCAACAGTAATCCCCATCTCCGCAGGGAATACAAAGAAACAATTGCAATTGATGGAGGACCTGGGCAGTACTGTCCTGGCCTGTACACCCTCCTATGCCTTATATCTGGCAGAAACCATCGAGGAACTGAATATAGACCGGAATCGATTGAAGCTCAGGGTGGGAATTTTTGGCGCAGAGCCCTGGTCCGATAGTATGCGGAAAAAGGTGGAAGAAAGGTTAAATATTAAAGCCATTGATATTTATGGTTTAAGTGAGATAATTGGTCCTGGGGTAGCCAGTGAGTGTGAATATCAGGATGGTTTACATATAAATGAAGACCATTTTATACCGGAAATAATTGATCCGGAAACCCTGGAAGTTTTGCCACCAGGGGAAAGGGGGGAACTGGTATTTACCACTGTCACCAAGGAGGGTTTGCCCCTTTTACGATACCGGACAGGTGATTTAAGCAGGCTGGTCTATGAGAAGTGCCGTTGTGGAAGGACCCTTGTCAGAATGGAAAAATGTCTGGGTAGAAGTGATGATATGTTGATTATCCGGGGTGTTAATGTCTTCCCTTCCCAGATAGAAAGTGTATTGCTGGAAATGGGTGAAACAGAACCTCATTACCGCCTTATTGTTGACAGGGAAAATAATCTGGATGTACTGGAGGTTCAGGTAGAAGTAGGTGACCAGTTTTTCTCTGATGAAATCAGGAAACTGGAACAACTCACTAATAAAATCAGAAAAAATATTGAGAGCACTCTGGGAATCGGTGTAAAGGTAAAATTGGTTGAACCTAAAACCTTTGAAAGATGTGAAGGAAAAACCACAAGGGTCATTGATAGGCGAAAGCTGGATTAAATTTTTTGCCAGGGGGGAAAAGAATGATAATAAAACAGTTGTCTGTTTTTCTGGAAAACAAAGCGGGACGGCTGACTGAGCTGACCGGGATTCTGGGTAATGCAGGTATCAATATGACTGCTTTAAGTATTGCTGATACTTCTGAATTCGGGATTATACGTGTTGTTGTGTCAGATCCCGAGAAGGCACTCCAGATCCTGAAAGAGCATAATTTTTCAGTAAACCTGACGGATGTAGTCTGCCTGATGACAGAAAATCAGCCAGGGGCCCTGGCCAGGGCACTGGAGCTTTTGTCTGCCGAAAGAATAAGTATTGAGTATATGTATGCCTTTTCCATCGGTGAACGGGCTTTTATAATCATGAAGACCGAGGATATAAATAGGACTATTGAACTTTTAAGGAAAAATAATATAGAATTATTAAAGGCTGACGAGTTATATAATATGTAAGGCCTGTGCATTAAACGGGATATATTAAGCAAAGATAATAGGAGAGTAAGTTTATAAGGAGTGTAGAGATGTTGCAGGGGATTAGCCGAAAGATTATTTTAATAATAGCAATAATTATATTATTATTTTTGAGCGGAATTCTGGTCTGGGACTATATGACGGAAGGGAAACTTCTCTTATCTACCAGGGTACTCAGGCTTCTTTCGGATGCGGAAGAGTTAAGGGAATTTATCCTGCAGTATGAATTTTTTGCTCCCTTGATACTTTTTTTGTTCCAGTTGCTGCAGGTTATTATTGCCCCTATTCCCGGTAATGTGACTATTTTTATTGGCGGTAGTTTGTTTGGTGCCTGGTATGGTTTGCTTATCAATACCCTTTCCGTATATCTGGGCTCCCTGGTTGCCTTTTACCTGGGCAGAAGATTTGGTAAACCCTTAATATTGAGACTGGTAGATGAAGAAACCTACAGAAAGTATAATAGGTTTTTTGAGAAAAAATACCTGGCAGTTTTATTCCTGTTCTTTCTTTTTCCCCTTTTTCCTGACGATGCCCTTTGTTTATTGGCAGGGATTTCCTCCATTCCTCTGAAAACCTTTTTGTTTCTCCTGATAATCGGGCGTTTTCCCAGTATATTTACCGGAACATTGATGGGCTCTGGCTTATTGGAACTTTCCGTCCGGGAATGGTTTATCATTGCTATCCTTTTTATCCTGGGTTTAATCTTAATCCTTGTTTATGGTAAAAAGATTGAAGAATGGCTTTATAAAAGGATAGTCAGAACGGAAGTAAATGAAGAAATTGAATAATATATAAAGAGGATATCTTTCTTTCTTGTAGAATATAAAATGTGTAGACATTTATATAATGGAGGGCTTTTTGTGGGCAGGAAAGAGAGGGGCTTTATTGCGCTTCCAGCTAATATTTTTAAGGACAGGCGGTTGAATGCACTGGATATTTCTCTTTTGTCCATATTTTTTTTTCTTCTAAAAAAAGAAAAAGGGACTTTACAGCTGGATGTTGATGCCTTAATTGACAGGCTTGATATATCGAGAAATCAGTTTAAGTTAAGCCTGGAAAGACTGGAAAGGTTTGGCTGGGTCAGGGTTAAGGATTTTGAAAGGATCATGGCTTCCAGTATGGAATTAGATATAGATATTCCAGAATTAATTGATGATCCCTATAATCAACCGGGGAGCATGATTGCTAAATCCTGGAACAAGTATTTCGGCAATAGGCTGATAAAATATGAGGAAGTACAGGAGCTGAAAAGGTTTGTCCTCGATGGTATGGAGGAAGAACTGGTATTAAAGGTCATGGAATACAGCGGCCTGAGGGCAGAGAATCCATTTCATTATACAAAAGCAATTTTACTGGATCTTTATAGCCGCGGTATCCTGACCCTGGAGGATTATAATAAAGAAAAAAGGAAGGGGGAAGCTGGCCATGGACAATATTTTTCAGAGGATGATCGAAGAAAGAAAGAAGAAGTTGAACGAAAACGCGCCCGCTTCAAAGCAGACGAATACAGATAATAGAATCCTTTATTATAGTGATCAGGAGGCTATCGAAAGGATATATCAGATTCTACTGAAAAATGCCAGAATTCCCCGGGAGTATATCAATTGTTCCTTCAGTAATTTTGATTTAAGTTTTATGCCGGAAAATGAACCCAAAGTAAAGGCCTTGAAGGAATTTGCTTTAAATTATGATAAATATTTCCGGAAAACCAACTCACCTCAGTCAGTCCTGCTTTATAGCAGGAATAATGGTGTAGGTAAGACCCATATAGCTGTAGCAACAGCCAAGCTTTTGTTATATGAAATGGCTAAAGATATCTTTAATTCCAATCCTTATGAATATAAACGCAGGGGAGTTATTTTGGACAGGATCAAGTATAAAACGCCTGTTTTTTTCATGAGTGAGAAGAAATATATCTGGTGCAGGAAAAGATATTCATCAAAAAATGAAGATATAATCGATTATATAGAAGCCTGTGAAAAAGCCTTTCTTGAGTCAGAGTTTATTATCTATGATGATCTTTTCAGGGCCAGGGATACAGATTTTTACTTTGATGAGCTGGAAGGGATTATCGATATCAGGTATGATAGCCAGAAACCCATGATCTTTACTACTAATGTTAATATAAAAACTATAGATCAACTGGATCCAGAGATAAATCCCTTCGCGGAGCGGGTAGGCCAGGGTGCCTATCTCTTGTCCAGGATAGAGAAAATGACAAAAGGATATCAATTTGAGTTTGCTGATTATAAGGATTACAGGAAGGAAGGAATTTACTAAACGGGAGGCTATATAGCTTATGCTGAACAGGACTGAGGTGCTAAAAAGGCTGCTTTTAATCCGTAAACAGATTTATAATAAGGAGATGCTTATGGAGCATCCCCCATCCATAGATGATATTAAAATCAGGAAAGAACTGGATCAGCTGATAAAAGATCTTATTGGTGACTTTCTTTCCAGAGAAGATCAGGAAGACATGGATAAAATAATACTGAAGGCTATCTGTGGAGATATTTCCATCGAAATGGCTCTTGTAGCCATTAAAGAGATTGTTTATACTTATTACCAGGAAAAGCAGGAGAAAAAAACAGGCAATAAAAAAGGGCTGAATGCATATTATAATAATGGTTACCGTTAGATGGGCTGAATAATTAAAAATATCTTGACAAGATTTATCTGATATGCTATTATTAAAGTTGTCCTAAATAGGGCGACCTGTGGTGTTTACTATGCGAAGGTGGCGGAATTGGCAGACGCGCTAGACTTAGGATCTAGTGGGTATTCCCGTGCGGGTTCGACTCCCGCCTTTCGCACCATAATACCGATAGTAACCCCGATTGTTGGTGAAGGCCAAATCGGGGCTTAAATTTATTTTTATAGATATTAAGCGGAATAAGAAAATTTCATAAGGAGGCTAATCATGGAAGTTGCAAAGGAAGTCCTGGAGGGCAATAAGGTAAAATTAAAAGTAGAAATTGAAAAAGAAAGGGTAAATGAAGCCCTGGATAAGGCTTACAGGAAAATAGTCAAAGATCTGGCTTTACCCGGTTTTCGTAAGGGAAAGGTACCCCGCACAATTCTGGAAGCAAGATTTGGCAAGGAAGTCCTACATAATGATGCCTTTGATTTTCTGGTTCCCCAGGCTTATATGGAGGCAGTAAAGGCAGCTGAGATTGAGCCAATTGATCAACCGGAAATTGAAGAATTTTATATCGCCGAAAATGAGCCGGCCACTTTTACAGCCATTGTACAGGTGAAACCAGAGGTGGAATTAGGCCAATATACAGATCTCGGTATTGAAAAAGAAGAAGTAGAATTAAGTGACGAAGAAATTGAGGAAGTTTTAAAGAGGCAACAGGAGCAACATGCCTATCTGGAGACTGTTGATAAAGAAACAGTTGAAGAAGGAGATTTTGCCATAATAGATTTCACCGGTTATATTGATGGAGAGGAATTTCCCGGCGGTTCTGCTGAAGAATATACTCTGGAGATAGGTTCCGGTTATTTTATTCCCGGCTTTGAAGAACAGTTAATCGGACAAAAAGTCGGTGAAGAGGTAGAGGTCAAGGTAACTTTCCCGGAAGATTACAGGGCTGAGAACCTGGCCGGTAAAGATGCTGTCTTTAAAGTTAATATTAAAGAGCTTAAGGAAAAAAGATTACCTGAGCTTAATGATGATTTCGCCAGAGAAGTCGGAGAGTTTGAAAGCCTTGCTGAGTTAAAGGAAGATATTAGAGAAAAACTCTTGAAACATAAAGAAGATCATGCTCAACAGGAATATGAAGAAAAATTACTGGAAAAAATTAGTGATAATGCCGAAGTAGATGTTCCGGATGTATTGGTTAATAACGAACTGGATATGATGTTACAGAATATGGACTATACATTAAGGCAGCAGGGTATTAATGTTGAGCAATACTTTAATTTTATGGGAATAGACCCGGAAGATTGGCGTAAGGAAAACTGGGAGATGGCTAAAAAGAGAGCCAAAATTAACCTTGTCCTGGAAGCTATTGCAAAAAAAGAAGGAATCGAAGTAACTGATGAAGAATTAGATAATAGGATTAAAGAAATGACTGAAGGTAGTGAACAGAAACCTGAACAATTAAAGGCTTACTTAATGGCCAGTGGACAGATGGATGGCCTGGTTCATACCATGCTGATGGGTAAGGTCTATGAATTTTTAATGGCTAACAATTAAATTTATAAATTGTTGATGGTTGGTTTAAATATCTTATATTGAGGGAATAATGGTTTTAGAGGAGGGATCTTCAGTGCCGTTAGTTCCAATTGTTGTTGAACAGACAAATAGGGGTGAACGCTCCTATGATATTTATTCAAGATTGTTAAAGGACCGGATTATCTTTTTAGGTGATGTTGTTACTGATCAGTTGGCTAATCTGGTTATTGCCCAACTATTGTTTTTAGAAGCAGAAAATCCTGACAAAGATATTTACCTTTATATTAATAGTCCTGGGGGTTCGGCTACTGCAGCACTGGCCATGTATGATACAATTCAGTATATCAAGCCAGATGTACAGACTATCTGTATGGGGCAGGCTGCCAGTGCAGGAGCACTCTTGCTGGCTTCTGGAACCAAGGGTAAGAGATATGCCTTACCATATGCCAGGATTATGATTCATCAGCCTTCTGGCGGTGCCCAGGGAAAGGCTACTGAAGCAGAAATACACATCAGGGAATTATTAAGAATAAGAGAGATTCAGAATGAAATTTTAAGTAAACATACTGGAAAAGATATTGAACAAATTCGCCGCGATGTTGAACAGGATTATTTTATGTCAGCCCAGGAAGCTGTTGAATATGGTATAATAGATGAGGTAATAACCCGTAAAAAAGATTGAAAAGGGTGATATGAATTGTTCAAATTTGGAGATGAAAAGAGTCAGCTTAAGTGCTCTTTTTGTGGCAAATCACAGGAACAGGTACGCAAGTTAGTGGCCGGGCCAGGAGTATATATTTGTGATGAATGTATTGAACTCTGTAATGAAATTATTGAAGAAGAATTGACCGATGAATACAGTCTCACTCTGGAGAATATACCTAAACCCCATGAGATTAAGAATATACTGGACCAGTATGTTATAGGACAGGAAAAGGCCAAAAAATCTCTTTCTGTAGCTGTTTACAATCATTATAAACGGGTTAATACAGATATGAAGATTGATGATGTAGAGCTACAGAAGAGTAATATACTGCTGGTGGGCCCTACCGGTTGTGGGAAAACATTGCTGGCACAAACCCTGGCCAGGATATTAAATGTTCCTTTTGCCATTACCGACGCTACATCTCTAACGGAGGCTGGCTATGTAGGCGAAGATGTGGAAAATATTCTGTTGAAACTCATTCAGGCTGCAGATTATGATATTGAGAGAGCAGAAAAAGGGATTATCTATATAGATGAAATCGATAAAATAGCGAGGAAATCAGAAAATCCCTCCATTACAAGGGATGTGTCTGGTGAAGGTGTTCAACAGGCTCTTCTGAAAATACTGGAAGGAACGGTTGCCAGTGTACCTCCCCAGGGAGGCAGGAAGCATCCTCACCAGGAATTTATCCAGATTGATACTACCAATATCCTCTTTATTGCTGGCGGAGCTTTTGATGGCCTTGAAAATATAATTAATTCCAGAATAAACAGTAAGGTAATGGGCTTCGGGGCAGATATCCAGAGCAGATCAGAGAGAAACCTGGGAGAGGTATTGGAGAATATTATGCCGGAGGATCTCCTGAAATATGGGCTGATTCCAGAATTTATCGGTCGTTTTCCTCTGGTAGTAACCTTAAATGAGCTAACTGAGAACGATCTGGTGGATATCCTGACAAAACCCAAAAATGCCCTTGCCAAACAGTATCAGAAGTTCTTTGAGATGGATAATGTGGAACTGGAATTTACAGAAGATGCCTTAATTGCCATTGCCAAAAAGGCCATAGATAGAAATACCGGTGCCAGAGGTTTGAGGGCAGTAGTGGAAGAAGCCATTCTGGATTTAATGTATGATCTGCCTTCACAGACAGATGTTGAAAAATGTATTATTGATGCAAAGGTTATAACAGAAAACAAGGCGCCAGAGTTAATCAGAAGAAATAAAGAAAAAGAAGAGACTGCCTGAGACAGGCGGCTCATGAGTCCTTTCCTCCAGGGGAAAGGACTTTTTTACTGGAATAATTGAATAAGAAAATTGCCCCGGATATTCTACAGGTAAACAGGATATACTAAATTCTGTAAATAAAGAACATAATCACCAGGATTGTGTGAAGAGGGGGCAATTCAATGGATCTGTCAGTTGTTGCTGCTTTGACTGTATTACAGTTGTTTTTTAGTATTGTAATCGGCCTATATTTCTGGAACCTGCTGAAGAGCCAGCAGGGAACGAAAAGGGCGGTTATAAAGGAATCGAAGAGTGAATTGAATAAACTGCGGGCGATGAGAAGGATTTCCTTAACAGAACCCCTGGCCGAAAAGACCCGTCCGGAGAAATTTCAGGATATAATTGGCCAGGAAGAAGGGATAGAAGCCCTGAAGGCTGCTATCTGCGGTCCCAATCCCCAGCATGTCATTATCTATGGCCCGCCTGGTGTCGGTAAAACTGCTGCCGCCAGGCTGGTTCTGGAGACAGCTAAAAGATCAGCAACTTCTCCTTTTAGAATGGATGCCAAATTTATAGAAATAGACGCCACTACGGCCCGTTTTGATGAAAGGAGTATCGCCGATCCCCTGATTGGTTCTGTACATGATCCTATTTATCAGGGGGCTGGAGCCATGGGGGTGGCCGGCATACCGCAGCCCAAACCGGGAGCTGTTACGAAAGCCCATGGTGGTATACTCTTCATTGATGAGATCGGTGAACTCCACCCCATACAGATGAATAAGCTCTTAAAGGTCCTGGAGGACCGGAAGGTATATCTGGATAGTGCCTATTACAATGAAGAGGATACTAATATTCCTCAATATATCCATGATATCTTTCAGAATGGTTTACCGGCTGATTTCCGTTTAATCGGTGCTACTACCAGGCAGCCTCATGAGATACCTCCGGCGATAAGGTCCCGCTGCCTGGAGATTTATTTTAATCCCCTCACCCCTGAACAGTTGAGGATAATTGCCCAAAGGGCAGTTGATAAGATAGATTTCTGTATCGAGGAGAAAGCCCTGGATTTGATTACTGGTTATGCGGGGAATGGGCGGGAAGCTGTAAATATGGTTCAACTGGCTGCGGGAATGGCCTTAACTGATGGCCGCAATATTATCATTCAGGAAGATATGGAAAGGGTTATCAATAGTGGCAGATATACGCCAAGACAGGACAGAAAGATTCCTGAATTTCCCCAGGTGGGGGTTGTCAATGGACTGGCAGTTCATGGTGCCAATACAGGAATATTACTGGAGATAGAGGCCTTTGCAATCAGGGTAGGAGCAGGTAAAGGAAGTATCAGGATTACCGGAGCTATTGATGAGGAGGAACTGGATGGTGGTAGCCGTAAGATCAGGAGAAAAAGTATGGCAAAAGAGGCAGCAGAGAATGCTTTAACAGCTTTACGCCGAATACTGGACATTAATCCCTTTGATTATGATATACATATTAATTTTCCGGGAGGAATACCGGTAGACGGGCCTTCAGCCGGTGTATCCATGGCCGTAGCCATTTACTCTGTCCTCAGCAATAAGCCTGTAGATAATAAAATCGCCATGACCGGGGAGGTATCCATTAGAGGCCTGATTAAACCGGTCGGCGGTGTAGCGGCTAAGGTGGAAGCAGCTTTGAGGGCAGGAGCACGGAAGGTCCTTATACCTGCCGATAATTATCAGAATATCTTCAGGAAATTACGGGGAATAGAGGTTATCCCGATCAGGACACTGGAAGAAGCCATTAAGATGGCCATCACTGTAAATGAAGAAGAGAGAATTAAACTGGTAACTGCAGAAAGGTTGCTGCCTATTTCAACCTGAGAAATAGTTTCCTAAATATAAGAATATACAGGATAAGTTAACCTCGTCATCTGACGAGGTTATTTCTGGAATTGAGAATTTATGAAAATTGTATTAAAATAATAAGTCAGGCAGGAAAATCAATTTATGAATAGAAGTTAATTTATGGAGGTGATAAGAGGTGATAAAGAAAAAGGTTAAATATATAGAAGACATAATTAATGTCATTGAATTGCCTTTACTGGCATCACGTGGTGTTGTAATCTTTCCACATATGGTTTTGCCATTACTGGTTGGTCGCGATAGATCTATTGGGGCCCTGGAAAAGGCCATGGAAGAGGGCAAACAGATTATAGTTACAGCCCAGAAAGACGAGACAATAGAAGATCCGGAGAAAGAAGACCTTTACGATGTTGGTACCATTTCCGAGATTAAACAGCTTGTTAAATTGCCCAATGGTATGATTAAGGTAGTTGTAGCCGGAATTGCCAGGGCAAAAATACTGGAGTTTATTCAGGAAGAAGATTATTTTCTGGTTAAAGCGGAGCGTCTGGAAGCCGGAGAGGAAAAAGACATTCAGGTAGAGGCTCTGATGCGTTCTGCCCTGGATGGGTTCCAGGAATATATAAAATATAACCGCCATTTACCGGCAGAAACTATTCTGACTGTTAATAATATAGAAGAACCAGGCAGATTGGCAGATGTGATTGCCTCTCATCTGGAATTGAAGCTGAAAGATGAACAGACACTATTGGAGATCATAGATGTTAAAGAAAGACTGGAAACATTGTTGACTTTCCTCAGCAATGAGATAGAGATCTTAAAGGTAGAGGAACAGATACATAAAAGAGTGAGAAAACAGGTAGAAAAGACCCAGAAAGAATATTACCTGCGGGAGCAATTAAAGGCTATCAAGGAAGAACTGGAAACAGATTCAGATGATCTGGAAATACAGGAATACGAAGAAAAGGCAGCCAGTCTTGCCCTGCCGGAAAAAGTTGCCGAACGGATTCAGGATGAAATCAATAAACTCAGCAGGACCCCTTCCATGTCTCCAGAGGCTACTGTAATCAGGAATTATCTGGATTGTGTCCTTGATTTACCCTGGGGTATCTATGATGAAGAAGAGATAGATTTAGAAGAAGCTGAGAAAATTTTAAATGAAGATCATT
This sequence comes from Halanaerobiales bacterium, assembly GCA_025451675.1. Classification (GTDB taxonomy): domain Bacteria; phylum Bacillota; class Halanaerobiia; order Halanaerobiales; family DTU029; genus DTU029. Next base: position 13,323 of record JANWJZ010000023.1, read on the forward strand.
ATGGACTGGAAGATGTAAAGTTAAGAATCCTGGAGTATCTGGCTGTGAGAAAACTGGCACCGGAACAGAAGGGCCCAATCCTGTGCCTGATTGGCCCTCCGGGTGTTGGTAAGACCTCCCTGGGCCGGTCCATTGCCAGGGCTTTAAAGAGGAAGTTTGTCCGCATCTCCCTGGGAGGTGTGCGGGATGAGGCGGAAATTAGGGGCCACCGCAGAACCTATATTGGTTCCCGGCCGGGCCGGATAATCAACGGTATGCGGGAGGCCGGTACCAGCAATCCTGTCTTTTTGCTGGATGAGGTCGATAAGATGACTGCCGATTTCCGCGGAGATCCGGCAGCTGCCTTACTGGAGGTCCTTGACCCGGCACAGAATAGTGATTTTACCGATCATTATCTGGAATTACCCTTTGATCTTTCCCAGGTTATGTTTATTACTACAGCCAATATATCTTATCCTATCCCCCCTCCATTACTGGACAGGATGGAGGTTATAGAAATATCCGGCTATACGGATGAAGAAAAAGTGGAGATAGCCATAAGGCATCTAATCCCACGGATTATAGAGGAACATGGCCTGGATGATGAGAAGATTAACTTCTCCAGGAATTCTATATACCGGATTATCAGGGAATATACCCGGGAGGCCGGTGTACGGAACCTGGAAAGGAAACTGGCCACTGTAGCCAGAAAGGTCAGCAAGGAGATTGTAGAGGGAAGAGCACGGCAGGCCCGGATAACTACACAGAATCTGGAAAAGTATCTGGGAGTTCCTATCTTTAAGGATGAGAAGGCAGAGAAGAAAAACCGCATTGGCGTTGCAACAGGAATGGCCTATACTGAGGCAGGAGGAGATATACTGGATATAGAGGTGGCTGTTGTGCCCGGTAAAGGTAAGCTTTTGCTGACCGGTTCTCTGGGTGATGTTATGAAAGAATCTGCCCAGGCAGCCCTCAGTTATATTAGATCCAAATACCAGCTCCTGGGCCTGGAAGAGGATTTTCATGAGAAATATGATATCCATATCCATGTTCCCCAGGGTGCCGTTCCCAAAGATGGCCCATCAGCGGGGATCACAATTGCTTCAGCAATAGCTTCTGCCCTGAGCAACAGGCCGGTCAGGGGAGATCTGGCCATGACCGGTGAGATAACTTTGAGGGGCAGGGTCCTGCCAGTGGGAGGAATCAAGACAAAGGTACTGGCGGCACGCCGTTCAGGCCTGAAAAAGGTAATACTTCCCCTGGAGAATAAAAAAGACTTCCAGGAGATAGATGAAAAGATAAGGCGCAGCATTAAGGCAGAGTTTGTAGAGCATATGGATGAGGTCCTGGGACTGGTTCTGTTGGATGGTGAGCAGGGTGAGGTTTAATAATCCCCGTTTTGAAATCAGTGCCTATAGCAGCAAAGATTTTCCTGTCCATAATAATCCGGAGGTTGCTTTTTCTGGCCGCTCCAATGTAGGGAAGTCCTCCATGATCAATAAGCTGGTAAATAGCAATAAACTGGCCAGAACCAGTTCCCAACCAGGGAGAACCCAGAGCATAAATTTTTATAATATAGATGATCGATTTTATCTTGTAGATCTCCCTGGTTATGGTTTTGCCAAAGTCCCGAAGAAATTGAAAGAAAAATGGTCTGTCTTAATTGACGATTACCTACATAATAGAGAAAACCTTGCCGGAATAATACAGATTGTTGATGCCCGTCATAAACCTTCCCGGGAGGACCAGATGATGGTTAACTGGCTGCTGGAAACCGGGATACCTACATTAATCGTGGCTACAAAGGTTGATAAGATTTCACGTGGCCAGTGGGCAAAACAGGAAAAAATGATTAAGGAAACACTTGCTTTGAGGCCAGATATTCCTTTCTGTTTTTTTTCAGCTAAAACCGGTGAGGGTTTAAAAACGGTAGAAAATTTTATCAGTGATATTATTGATAAAAAAAGGATGTCAGTGCAATGAAAAATAAGGCGTATACATCCTCATTTGCCAGCATCTATGATGATGTCATGGGTACGGTACCTTACCAGGTGTGGTATGACTATTTGAAGGAGATTTTGGACTATTACCAGCTTGAAGCCAGAAAAGTACTGGATCTGGCCTGTGGTACTGGGAATATGAGTCTTTTGTTTGCCCGGGATAATTACCAGGTTACGGGAGTGGATCGTTCCAGTGGCATGCTGGAGGTAGCGAAGCAGAAAGCCAGGGAAGAAGAGCTGGAGATCAATTTTATTGAAGCGGATTTATGTTCTTTTCAGCTGGAAGAAAAATTTGATCTGGCTATCTCCCTTTTCGATAGTTTAAATTATATCCTGCAACTGGAGGATTTAAAAAAGGTATTTAAGAATGTATTTGACTCCCTCAGAGATGGTGGTATTTTCATCTTTGATGTAAATACCCTGAGCAGATTGATGAGTATTGAACCAGGAACAACTATATTAAATGGAGAAGATTATACCTGTATCTGGGAAGATATTGTCAATGAAGAAAAAAAGCTCTGGCAGGTAAAACTAAAGATATACCATAAAGATACAGGAGAGTATCATGAAGAATTCCATCAGGAAAAGGGGTATAAAATTGCGGATTTGAAGGGAGCCTTAAAGGAAGCTGAATTTGAGGATATCGCTGTTTTTAATGCCTATACATTTACTGAAGCCACTGATAATGATAACAGAATTTATTTTGTTGCTTTAAAGAACAGGAAAAGGTCAGCAGAAAGACCAGTACTCCGTTCAGTCAAAAATCTGAAATGGGGTATTAAAAGATTTATAAATGGATTGTAATTTTATTTACGTGTTCCGATTAAAATCAGGGCTACACCTGCTGCTATAAGCAGCAGGTTTTTTAATTCCAGCCTGTCTCTGATTTCAATCAGTCCGACAAAGGTAACCAGAAGCAGAATCAGGGGGCCCAGTAGCCCAAGAAAGGCATTGATTTTAATGGCGGTTGTAACATTTTTGAAATAATACATTAAACAGGCAGCTCCCATCTCCATTAAACTTGAGAGAAGCCTCAGAAAGATCATTATATAAAGGGCATTGTTTATTTTCATAAGATAGCTTTCCTCCTGATTTTATATAATGAATACTACAGTAAAGTATTCCTGTTTTAATTTATATTCAGTGAATTTACGTTAATGACAGGAAAAGCCCGGCTCCAATCAATGTAGTTACAGGAATAAAGTTTTTAGAAAGAAAAAAGAGGCATAGTTCCTTCTGTGGAATTCATGCCTCTTTTTATTCATTATACTATTTATAAAGGAAACCTGGATTTTATACCTTTTGGATTGGCTTTACCACTTTCCCTAAAGCTTCCTTTTTTCCCTTTTTCCTGGGCCAGAGGATTTTTTTCAGCCAGGGCAGCAGGTAATAGTCTGCACTTAAAGCCCGGCCAGCCCCTATAAGGGCGATAGAACTGAATAACCACCAGGGTAATGTAGGATTAGATGGATAGAATCCGGAAAGGAAGAAGTTAATGGTCATAAAGGTAGAACCAAGAGCGGCCAGGGGTGTAAGGATTCCCAGGGTAAGGGCAATACCCAAGGCCAGTTCACCCAGGGTTATCATATATTGAAATAATAAAGCATTGGGAAAGACCACTGCTTCCATAAAATCTACATACCAGCCAACCGGATTGGGGCCAATTGGTGAAGTGGAAGCACCGGCAACCAGCTTATCCCCATAGACAAGCCAGCCGCTATATACTTTATCTATTCCGGATTTAAGCCATTGTATACCAAGGAAGATACGTAAAATGGCGAAGAAGATTGAATACCCCCTATGAGTGGCATGGCCAAGTATCCGGGCAGCAAATCCCTCGCCTTTGCCCTGTCTTTCCATGTAGTTCAGGGAGTATCTTATTCCATTTTTGAGTCCACCGATTCCAAGTAGATAGTGGATATTAACCATATGTTTCATAAAAATGGCTGGCCAGCCCCTGAGGGAGATTCCCATCAGATTGGCGATGCCGTATCTGCCGCCAATGGAGACCATGATACCATGTAACCTGGGATTAATTTCTTCTTTTGTTCTTCCATTTATATCTGCCGCAATATTTATGGCGGCAGTTTTACCGGTTTGCAGGGCTGCTTCTACCAGTGCCGGCAGGATTTTTTTATCATGCCAGGGTGTTGCAGCATTATCACCGATGGCATAAACCTCCGGGTAATCCAGGGTCTGTAAATACTCATTTACTTTTATCCGTCCATTTTTTTCACTTTTTAATTCCAGACTGCTGGCAATTTCAGAGGCACTTATGCCGCAATTCCAGATAACTGTTCTACAGGCAATCTCTTCGCCACTATCCAGGATCAGGCTATTTCCTTTTACTTCTTTTACAAAGGAACCTGTCTTTAGCTTGACCCCTCTTTTTTTCAGATAGTCACTGGCTCTTTCGGCCAGCCGTCTCTCGAAATTGGGCAGGATTTGTTCCAGCCCTTCCACCAGATAGAGTTCTACATCTTCTCTGGGTATCTCATACTGGTCACAGAGCTTGTCTATCCATTCCAGTAATTCACCTGTCATTTCCACCCCGGTGAATCCTCCGCCACAGACAGCAAAACTCAATAATTCCTTTCTGCTTTCCGTATCCCTGGCCAGCCTGGCTTCCTGAAAACAATTCTGGATATGTTTATTTATTCTTTCCGCATCTTTCAGAGACCAGAGGGTAAAGGCGTTTTCACTGATGCCCTTTACTCCGCAGTCACTTGGTTTGCTGCCTGTTGCCAGGATCAAATAATCATAATTATATTCATAGTTATCAGATCTCAGGGTTTTTTCAGCAAAATTGATTCCAGTTATATAATCTTCAATTACATTTACCCTGGTAGAAGCAAAGAGCTCATCCAGGCTTATCTGAACACCTTCACAGTCAATTCTGTTTCCTGCTACTTCATGGATTCCGCTTAATAGAATATGGTAAGGGTTATTGTTTATTAGTGTAATTGTCACATCATAATTATCTTTAAGTAACCTGTTGAGAGTTTTTGCTGCTTCTATGCCTCCATATCCTGCTCCCAGAACTATGATATTTTTTCCCATATTGCGACCTCCTTAAGGCTTATTATTTCCTACTAAGTTATTTTTTAATATGTAAAAGTATGTTTTTGAAAAATATTGTTATATATTGCACAACTTAATTATATCAGAATAATAACTATTTGCAACAAAAATTCGAAAATAAATTGACGGATGTAATAAAATATTATATAATATTAAATCATAAAGAATAAGAAATAGTGTACCTAACTAACAAAACATGTTAGAGTTTTCACTATTAAAATCTTTTGTTAATTAATATTAGAAAGGGAGGCGTTATTAGTGAAAAGAATTTTTTTAATGACTGTAGCTATTTTTTTAGTATCAAGTTTACTTATTTTTGCTGCTGATTATAAGGATGGGCTCTATATAGGAGTGGTACCTGGTAGAGATGTTACTGTGGTAGAAGTAGGTATTACCAATGGTATTATCGTAGAGGTAAATATTGTTTCGCCCGTTAAACTGGAGGCTACATATAATTTTGGCCCCGGTATTGATGCCTTTATTGAATATCCAGGAAAGGTACTGGCCCAGCAGAATACAGAAATTGACGCAGTTGCCGGAGCTACTGGCAGCTATCAGGATTACAACAAGGCAGTACAGATGGCCCTGGATATAGCCAGTGGTAAATATAAGGGCAACAAATATTATGGTTTAGCTAAAGATTTTGCCCACGGCCATGTTTTGATCGAGATTACTGTTGAAGGTAAGAAGGTAACTGATCTGCAGTTTATAACCAATGATAGCGGCAGCAACAGAGTTACTTTAATGGGACCCAAAAATGAAAGCTATCCATATGGCCCTGCAAGAGAATTGTTTAGTTCTTTCAAGGATAAAGCTCTAGCAGCCATCGCAGCAGGTAAAAATGAGGTAGATGTAGTCACTGGAGCTACTTCCAGTTCCCATAGCTTTAATGCGGCTTTAAAACATGCCTTGAGCCAGGCTGGTTTATAAAGACTATTAATTTTATATCACAGATAAGAGCCCCTTTAAAGGGGCTTTTGTTTTAATTGACATAATTTCTATTATCTTTTATACTTAAGTTGGTTAAAATACTTAACAGGCCAGGTGTTAAATTATGAAAAGAAAAAATAACTACCCAGTATTTGTAATACTGCTTTTTATTATTTTAATGATCGCTTTCTTCCGTTCTGGTTCTCCGCAATATAATTTAAAAAAGATGACGGAGAAAACCAGAACAAATTTTTTAATGAATACACTGGTACAGATCAGAGTCTACGGTGAAGATCCGGACAGGGTTATTGACAGATCCTTTGAACGGATACAGAATATAGAGGAAATGATGAGCAGGACTCTTGCCGGCAGTGATATTTACAGGATTAATGAAAACAGTTCTTCCAGTGAATTTATTCCTGTTAATCCTGATACATTTAAAGTTCTGGAAAGAGCCTTGTTTTTTGCTGAGCTGACAGGGGGGAAATTTGACCCTACTATCGGTCCATTGGTTGAATTATGGGGCATAGGTACTGCTGATGCCCGGGTACCAACAGAAGAAGAAGTAAAAGAAGCATTATCCCTGGTTGATTATAGGAAACTTATACTGAACCCCGGAGACAATGGTGTAAAATTATTGCTGGAAGGAATGAAACTGGATTTAGGAGGTATAGCCAAGGGCTTTGCTGCCGATGAAGTTAAGAAGATTTTAAAGGAAGAGGGCATAGAGAGTGCCTATATTAATCTTGGCGGTAATGTAATGCTTGTTGGCGGCAAGCCTGATGGAAGTCCCTGGAAAATAGGCATACAGGATCCCCGTTTTAACAGGGGTAATGTAATGGCCAGTATTGAATTAGAGGACAAGACTATTGTTACCTCCGGAAATTATGAGCGTTATTTTGAGGAAGATGGAGTTATCTATCATCATATCCTGGATCCGGAGACAGGTTATCCAGCCAGTAGTGGTATAATAAGTGTCAGTATTATCTGTGATAGCTCTCTTGATGCTGATGCGCTTTCCACCAGTGTCTTTATCCTGGGGATGGAAAAAGGGCTGGAATTGATTAATCAGTTAGAAGGCTATGAGGCTATTATCATTACTGATGATCTGGGAATAGTATTAACGGAAGGCTTAAAAGGTAAAGTTACCTTATTAAATAAAGATTTTTACTTCCTGGGAAGTGATTAGATGGAGAGGTTTGCAGCATTAATTGAGAAAATAGACGCTTTTATGGTAAATTACTGTAAATCCACCAGTTTGATTCTTGATACGGCAGTAAAGGATTTGCTCTATGGTGGCGGTAAGAGGTTAAGGCCTATTATGGTAATGTTGGCCGGCAGCTTTGGCGACTATGATGAGGACAGGCTGCTTCGTATTGCTGCCGGTATAGAGCTTTTGCATATGGCTACACTGGTCCATGATGATATAATAGATGAAGCCAGGCTGCGGAGAGGCAGGATAACCGCCCAGGAGAAGTTTGGCAATGATGTTGCTGTTTTTGTTGGAGATTTTCTATTAACAAAATCCTATAGCTTATTTGTTGACAATCTTTCTCAACACAGTCTTGTTAAACTCAACAAAGTTGTAAAAATGGTCTGTATAGGTGAGATCAGGCAATATGAAGAGAAGTACGACCTGGATCTGAGTTTAATAGATTATTTTAAAAGGATCAGAAGGAAGACAGCCTTACTTTTTGCCATTAGTGCTTACATTGGTGCCTATGAAGCAGGTGTCCGGGGAAAAAGGTTATTTCAACTTTATAAATTTGCCCTTGAGATGGGGATGGCTTTCCAGATCCAGGATGATATACTGGACTTTATTGGAGATGAAGATACTACTGGCAAAGAAATTAACCAGGATCTTGCGTCCGGTATTTATACATTGCCTGTTATCTGCCTGCTGAAAGATGAAAGGTATAGCAGCAGAACCAGAAATATATTAGGCAAAAAGGATATTTCCCGGCAGGATATAGCTGTATTAAAAGAGATGTTTAAGGAAAGTAATGTACTGGAAACTAGCAGAACATATGTAAAGAAGTTTCTGGATAGGGCAATTGATTATCTTAAATATTTACCGGATATTGAAGCCAAAAAAGATTTTCAATTTATTTTGAACCTGCAACTCCAACGAAAGGCATAAAAAAGAGCATATTTCTATATATATTCCAGCCTGAGTGCTGGAATTTTTTATTTTCTATTTTTGTATTGACATAGGAAAGGATTGTGTATGATTTTATCAGGGAGCAAGAAAAAGAAAAAAATAAAGCCAGAAAAAATATTGTTGACTTTTCCTAAATATTATGGTAATGTTGTAAATAAATCGATTGAGCAAAAGACGTTACTTAAATCGATTAATTTTTAAAATATATGTTAAATCGATTAATTATTAATTTTATAAAATAATATGTATTTTATTTTGCTAAATCGATTAAATTGAAAATATTTGCTCGATCGATAAAACTAAATTATGATTTAGGCAAGCGTGTGTGCTTGCTAAATCGATTGAATGCACTTAAGGAGGATGATGAAAATGTATCAGGAAGTAGATGGTGCAACTCTTTATTACAAAGAATATGGTTCTGGAGATAAGTATATTATCTCTGCTCAAATGGGTTTTGATCTTGATGAAAAGGGATGGCCGATGGACCTGGCAGAAGAAGGCTATCATGTTTTTACAATTCAAATCAGAGGTTATGGAAAATCCACCCATGTATACGAAGATTTGGGGGATGAATGGTATAACATCTGGGCTGATGACGTATATGAATTTGCCAGGAGAAAAGGGATTGAAAAATTTCTATATACGGGACAATCTCATGGTGCAGGGATAGGCTGGCATCTCGCCTTAAGGCATCCAGAAGTTTTAGTTGGTTTTGTAGCTCTGGTAGGTGGTCCCCATTCCAGAAAAGGTGGAGAGGTTTCCCGGGGAAGACTTGAAACAATTAAATCAGCAGGAGATCCTGAGGCCAGTAAAAAGCGTGCAGAACAGGCAAGAAACAATTTTCTTTATTTTGCAAACAAATTTTCAAATAATCCAGAACTAAGAAAAGAATTTGAAGGAAAAGCAGAAAAGGCATATGAAGAAGAACTTAACAGGACCGAGGAAGAACTCCGTATAAATCCACGAAAGCCCCTTTCTTACCTGAAAACTGATGAAGAAGTATATGAGGAGCTTTCAAAAATACAAATTCCTGTTTTAATGATTAATGGTTTTCAGGATGATGTAGTCCCTGTAACAGATATTATCTGGCCAATTAAGGTAATTAAAAATTCAAAATGCATTATCTATCATGATGCTGGACATGGAATTCATTATGATTACAGGGAAGATATCAGGCGTGAAATAGCTTTATTTGCTTCAGGATTGTTCTGATATTTTTATTACATAAAATTAATAGAATCTATTTATTTTTTTAAATAGATTACTAATATCTAACAAAAATCTATACAAAAAAGGAGGAAATTAATTATGAAAAAAGCAAAAGTAATGAATTTGGCAATGCTTGTCTTATTGTTGACTCTTTTTAGTTTTGTTTCAACTATCGAGGCAAAAACATCAGAACAGAAACAAGGTGGAGTTTTAAGAATTGTATATGGTGATGCGATTAATTGCATAGGATATCCGGGGGGAATAGCATCATTCCAGGAACATCAAGTTGCTGAACCTGCTGTTGAGACCCTGGGAAGATATGATGAGACAGGTGCTCTTGTTCCCTATCTGGCCAGGGATTTTAAATTGGATGCAGACTCATTAACATTGACTATTTATTTGCGCGACGGTGTTAAATTCCATGATGGAACTATCTGTGATGCCGAAGCAGTAAAATGGAACCTGGAAGAATTCAAGGCATCTGGCCGTAATGAAATAGATGATGTTACCAGCATAGAGGTTGTTGATCCTTTAACATTGGTTCTTCACTTATCGAAATGGAATAATTCCATTGCAGATGCAGTTCTTTTTACCGTCCATTTATACAATTACTGCTAAATGTATAATTGAGAATGGCAAAATAATAGAAACCCGCTTTGTCCCGATGATTGTAAATAAAGCCGGGATACCTGAGGTGGTATTAAGGGAGTCTGGTGGAGAAGAAGTTTTAAATTATATGAAAAAAATTACCCAGGAGGCAAATTTGAATGCTACCTATGAATGGGATGGGGATGAGGTAATAATCGGGTGAGGTGATATAAACATATGGTGAGTATTTATGATATTGCCAAAGAAGCTGGCGTTTCAGCCAGTACAGTATCCCTTGTCTTGAATGGGAAAGGGAAAAAAATGCGTATTTCCCCGGAAACAGAAAAATTAATCCTGGAAACTGCAAGGCGTATGGGGTATATTCCCAATATGTCTGCGCGTAAATTGCGAACAAATAAAGCCAGCCATATACCTGAGATTGCCTTATGCTGGTCACCTACTCAACATAGTCTGTTTTTGAATACATTTATAAATGTATTACAGAACATGATTTCCAGTGGAGAAGTTAGAGAAATGAGATTTATGATACTACCATATAAGAATGGTGAATTGGAAAAACTGGAATCTGTTATTTCTACCAATTATTTTAATGGAATAGTTGTACCACCAGTTTTAAAGGAAGATATTGAATTTCTGGAAAAAACAAATATTCAGGTACCTGTGGTTATGTTATATGGTGATATTCCCCAATATAACCTGGTTACTGTTGATAATTATAAAGTAGGGAAGGAAATTGCCAGCATATTCCACCGGCATGGTCATAATACTGTTGGTATTATGCAGTCGGTAGTAAAGAGGCCTACTATATCTGTAGAGCAAAGGAAAGAGAGTTTTTTAAATAGTTGCCAGGACTATAAAATGGAAGTTAAAGAGATCAGCAGCGGACTTCCGGCGCCCATCCTTAATAAGGTTGAAGAAGGGAAAATCGCAGCGCAAAAAATGATAGAAGAGAATAATTTTCCTACTGCATTGTTTATCCAGAATGACCTGTTGGCTTTAGGGGCTCTTTCAGTTTTTGCTGAACATGGAATCAATATTCCGGAAGATATGGAGATAATTGTTTATGGTGTTAATGATTTATTGGAAATTCATAACCCACCGATTACAAGTGTATCTTATCCGACAGAAGAGATATCCCGGGAATGTATTTTGGTCATAGATAATGCCTTGAATAATCCCGGGACAAGACCAGTAAGGAAAATTATTGATATGACCTATGTTTTTCGCGAGAGTTGTCTTTATTAGTTTTTAATATATTAGTTATTTATGGGGTGAAATAATGGAAGATAGCAGAGTACATGGTTGTTTATGGAATAAATACTATATAACATTGCTTTTTGTAGGTCTAATAACATCATTAAGTTCCAGTATGTTATATACTATTGTATCTGCTTATGCTGTTGAGATCGGTTCAACATTAGCAGTGGCAGGAATAGTGGCAGGAATTTTTTCCATATCTGCACTGGTATTGCGACCTTTTTCCGGTCTTATATCAGACAGGAGAAATAAGAAATGGGTATATGCTTTTTCATTATTGGTGATAACTCTTACTTCTATTGGATATGCTATATCAACTAATATACCTGCATTTATGTTTTTTAGAATACTTCATGGGGCAGCTTTTGGTATTAGCAGTACTGTGACTATATCATTATTAAGTGAATTTATTCCCAGAAAGCGTCTGGCAGAAGGGCTGGGATATTTTGGTGTCAGTCAGGTGATTTCCCGCATAATTGGCCCTACACTTGGTGTTAATATTGCGACAATTTTTAGTTATAATGTCCTTTTTTTTATCATAGCGATTTTTAATTTTCTGGCTTTCCTAATTTTATGGAGGTTACCCTATGAATATAGAGCAGCAAATGGTGGGAAAGCAACCATAAAAATTAATTCTCTTATAGCTAAAGAAGTAATCGTTTATGCAGCTGTTGGAGGTGTTTTTTCTTTAGGTAATGGTATTGTGAATTCCTTTCTGGTTTTGTTAGGGAATGAAAGAGCCATTTCTGGAGTGAGTATATTCTTTGCTATCAATGCCCTGACACTAGCTATAGTAAGATTATTTGTAGGACGCCAGGCTGATAAAAAAAGTATAACACTTATTGTTAATATTTCATTACTTTGCTCAGCTATATCCATGCTGTTTTTAGGGTTTGCCTATTCTTTAACCTTTGTTATTTTTGCTGCTATCCTTAAGGCCCTGGGCCTGGCAGGTGGACAGGTATCTTTACAGGCAGAGTGTATACGAAGAGTGGATGAGGATAGGAGTGGTGTAGCGGCAAGTACTTATTATATTGGGGCAGATATTGGAAATGGTATAGGCCCTATGCTGGGAGGAGCTATTTCCAGTATGTTTAACTATAAAATCATGTTTATTTCAGTCAGTGTTTTCATGGGGCTTACAGCTATATTCTTTAATATATACCAAAAAAACAAAGCATATCCTGCGCCTATTGGAAAACAACTTTAAGGAAGATATTTAATTTAACGGAAATTAAGCTAAGGTTACCCTTGACAAAAGGTTTCTACCCGTGTATAATTAATTATTGTCAGAGACAATAATTTTCTAAACAAATGTGGGGCTATAGCTCAGCAGGATAGAGCGACAGATTCCTAATCTGTAGGCCACAGGTTCGAATCCTGTTAGCCCTACCATTTTTTTATCAGGAAAAACTCCCGGTTTAAATTAACCGGGAGTTTTTTATTTTATATGGAAGTAAAATTACCTAATTTTTAAGCTAAAGGTCAGACAATTTCAGATCTAGGCAAATTTATGCAATTAGTTTGTATTTAATAAAAAATAAATTAATGTTGGAACGAGAAAACTAAGGGTAGTTTTTATGTTTCATAAATATTTTAGATAAAAGAGAAATTTTGACTTAAATCATATTTTTTTTAAACTATCTCAGTTACAATGGAATCAGTAAATGAAGAAAGGAAGATAGATATGACTGATAAAAACAAATTTAATGCAGTTAAAGAAAAACATCTACCTTTATTGGAGCAATATGTACCGATAGTAGCCAGGGTGCATGGCGGCAGTCATCCGGAATTTCATGAGGTTAAAAAAATATTTGATAAAATCAGTGGTAAGTTAAAAGGAGGAGAAAATAGGACGGAGCTGGAGGGGGAGTTTGCCCGCCTGCGTCAAATAACAAACAATTATACAGTGCCTGCAGATGTCTGCGAGACCTATGAAGCAGTATATAATATGCTGGCTGAGTTAGACGAAGCATACTATCTATAAGGATGACAAGGCCGATCATGAATGATAGTTAAAAATGGAGATGCAGGATCAACAGGATAATATAGACACAAATTTAAGAAAGGGAGGGAGAAAGGGATGCAGGGATTTATATTGAGTAAAAAAAACCAGATAACATTGATCAGTGCAATTCTAATTGCCACTGGCTTTGTCAGTATCTTTGCTTTTTCCAATGAAGATGTCTTTAACCTGGCCTTTATAACAGCTTCCATTCTGGGGCTTTTGCCTATAGCTATCCAGGCCTATCAGGCCCTGAGGGTGAAAGTAGTCAGTATAGATGTTTTAGTTACTGTTGCCGTTATCGGGGCCTTTTTAATAAAGAATTATGAGGAATCCGCAATTGTTACATTCCTGTTCTTATTCGGGGCCTTACTGGAGCAACGTACCCTGAATAAAACCCGGTCTGCAATCAGAGAATTAACTGAAATGGCACCGGAAAAAGCCTTAAAGCAGATGCCAGGTGGTGAATATGAAGAAATAGATGTGGATGATGTAGAAGAAGGGGATATACTACTTGTTAAGACCGGGGCCAAGATACCTGTTGATGGTCTTGTTTTAACAGGTGAGGGATATGTCAATGAAGCAAGTATTACCGGTGAATCTGTTCCTGTAAACAAAAAGAAAGATTCAAAAGTTTTTGCCGGGACCATTCTGGAAAATGGGACCCTTCAGATTCTTGCTGAACGTGTCGGTGAAGATACTACTTTTGGTAAGATAATTGAACTGGTTGAAGAAGCCCAGGATTCAAAATCGGCAGCAGAACGTTTCATTGATAGATTTTCCAGGTATTATACTCCGGCAGTACTGCTCCTTTCGATATTGGTCTGGCTTTTATCAAGGGATATAGAACTGGCAATTACCATATTGGTACTGGGCTGTCCAGGAGCACTGGTTATCGGTGTACCTGTATCAAATGTTGCCGGTATAGGTAATGGGGCAAGAAAGGGTGTACTCCTGAAAGGCAGTGAGGTTATTCATGCTTTCAGTAAAGTCGATACAATGGTATTTGATAAAACAGGCACATTGACAATAGGTAATCCCGAAGTGGCTGAAATTGAGGTTTATGCAGATAATGCCGGGGAAGTCTTTGCCTACCTGGCCAGTATTGAAAATGAATCTGACCATCCGCTGGCCAGAGCAGTCCTGGAATATATAGGTGACGTGGATTTCTATACAGTTGAAAATACGCATGTGGTCAAAGGCAGCGGGATAGTGGCCTATGTAAAAGGCCACAGGGTAGCGGTGGGTAATCTGGCCTTAATGGAGAGAGAAAAAGTCCATTTAAGTGAAAAGGCCCGGTCAGACATCCTGCGCTTTGAAGAAAAAGGGAATTCCCTGGTACTGACAGCGGTTGACGGCGAATTAAAGATATTGATGGGAATCCGTGACAGGATACGGCCAGGTGTGAAAAAAGACCTGCAGAGATTAAAAAAGCTGGGAGTAAAAAATCTGGTGGTTTTATCTGGCGATAACCAGGGAACAGTTGATACGGTAGCCAGTGAACTCGGTTTAACCGAAGCCCATGGAAATATGCTGCCTGAAGGTAAGGCCGCCTATATTAAGGAATTACAATCCCGTGGCCGGGTTGTTGCCTTTGTCGGTGACGGGGTTAATGACAGTCCCTCTATAGCCCTGGCGGATATCGGAATTGCCATGGGGGGCGGTACGGATGTTGCCATTGAAACCTCTGACCTGGTTTTAATGAATTCAGATTTTAGCCGGCTGCCCCATGCTCTGGGCCTTGCTAAAGCAACGGTAAAAAATATGCGGCAGAATATCTTTATCGCTGTAGGGGTTGTATTATTTCTAATGGTCAGTGTATTCTTCAGTGAGTGGATGAACATGTCCATTGGTATGCTGGTACATGAGGCAAGTATACTGGTAGTCATTTTAAATGGGATGAGGCTTCTCAGTTATAGGTTAAGATAAACTTTAAAAAAGGAAGGAGAAATATAGGATGCAAAAGGCAACTATACAATTAGAAACATTGACTTGTCCTTCATGCTTACAGAAAATCGATAAGGCAGTAAAGGCCCTGGAAGGTGTAGATAAGGAGAGCGTAGAAGTATTATTTAACTCCAGTAAGGTTAAAGTGAATTACGATGAAGAAAAAACATCCATAGAAGAGATAGAAAAGGCTATTACTGCCTTAGGCTATGAGGTACTGAAATCAAGGGTAAAGGCATTATAATATGCGGGATAAAAGACCGGCAAAATTTTGACTGGTCTTTTATTATAATGTCTGTTTTGTATATAAAAACAAGAAAAACATTGAAAAAAATATAGGGAAAAAGTATAATGTTAGAAATGGTACCTGATAACAGGCATCAGGGAAAGAGGACGAAGGAGGAAAAAAAGTGATCTGGAAGGAGAAATATGCTATCGGCGTTGAGGTGATTGATAGGCAGCATAAAGAATTGTTCGAAAGATTTAATAAGTTTTTAAGGGTAGTAAGAAGCGAGCAGAGCATGGAAGAAAAGATTGCCGATATCGAAGAGACTTTTAATTTTATGGGGGAATACGTTATTGCCCATTTTGATTCTGAGGAAGCTGTACAACGAAAATATAATTTTCCGGAATATGAGAGGCACCGGAAGATTCATGAAGATTTCAAGAAAGATGTAATGGAATTTAAGAGAAAATTTGAAGAAAACAAATATGATGAAGAACTGATAATGCAATTCAGTGGGCGCTTATTAACCTGGTTAATCAATCATGTAACCGGAGAAGACCAGAAAATCAGTAAATATATAAACAGGAAGGAAGAGGAATAGTGAAAGCAACATATATTAATCCCATATTTATAGCAGCACGTGAAGTATTCAGGAATATGTTTTCTATAGAATTGGAGAGAGGGGATTTACGGGTAGATGAAAAGATTGTACCAAATCATGTAATCAATGTTTCAATAGGTATTACAGGTGATTTAAATGGGATTATTTTATTTAGTTTTCCGGAAGAAATGGTATTTAAACTGGTGGAAGAGATGGCTGGTATGGAGTTTAAGGAATTTGATACCTTTATGGCTTCAGCCATTGGAGAGCTGGCCAATATTATAACCGGTAATGCAATGAGTAATTTGTCTGAATCAGGCTATGCCTGTAATATTGTTCCTCCCCAGATTACCGTAGGATTAAATAAAAGCTTTTCAACAGCATCTAAAAAGATACTGATAATCCCAATGCAGGCAGGTAATAAAAGCTTTGATTTATATATTTCAATAAAGGAATAAGCATAAATAATCCGGATAGAGGTGATTACATATGGAGAGATATGAAAAAGCGACATTGGCCGGTGGTTGTTTCTGGTGTCTGGAAGCTGCATATAAAGACTTAAAAGGTGTGCTGGCAGTTATACCGGGTTATACAGGAGGGCATACTGAGAATCCGACCTATGAAGAGGTTTGTACAGATACTACTGGACATGCAGAAGTTGTACAGATAACCTTTGATCCGGAAACAATTACATATCGGGATTTGCTGGAAATATTCTTTTTTGTCCATGATCCTACCACATTAAACCGGCAGGGTAATGATATCGGTACACAGTACCGTTCTGCGATTTTTTATCATAATGAGGAACAGAAAGAGCAAGCCCTGGCCATGATAAAGAGCCTGGAAGAAGAGTCAGCATATCCAGATCCTATAGTAACACAGGTGGAGAGACTGGAGAAGTTTTATCCTGCGGAGGAATATCACCATAATTATTATGAAAGAAACCCGGAACAGGCCTATTGCGCGATGGTAATAGCACCAAAACTGGCAAAATTCAGAGCAAAATATCAGGAAAAATTAAAGAAAGCATAAGAAAAATCATAGGATATTTGAAAAAAATTTTTTGATATAATATAATAAAAACAGTAAAAGTAATGATTATCACAAAGATATAATGGATAGGGTGATTAAAATAGAGAATGTAGCTTATGCCTTTATTTTAACATGTATTGCTGGCCTCGCTACAGGAGTAGGTAGTTTTCTTGCCTTTTTCACCAAAAAAACCAATAAATCATTTCTGGCTGTTTCCCTGGGTTTTTCTGCAGGAGTAATGATTTATGTTTCCTTTCTGGAGATTTTCCCCAAAGCCCAGGAAGCTCTGCGTTCATATTTAGGGGAAGGGCCAGGTGATTGGGCAACAGTTGCTTCTTTCTTTTTCGGGGTTTTGCTTATTTTAATAATTGACCGGCTAGTTCCAGAAACTGAGAACCCCCATGAAGCCAGAGAAGAAGAAAAGTTAATTGATCTAAAAGAGGATATTCTGAATGAAAAAGACAATTTACAGAGGATGGGGATGTTTTCAGCTCTGGCCATTGCCATACATAATTTTCCTGAAGGCTTAGCAACCTTTGCTTCAGCCCTGAGCGACCCAGCCTTAGGACTCTCAATTACTATAGCTATAGCCCTTCACAATATACCGGAAGGTATTTCTGTAGCGGTGCCTTTGTACTATGCAACAGGTAGCAGGAAAAAGGCCTTTTTCTATTCATTTCTTTCTGGCCTGTCAGAACCCCTAGGGGCACTGATTGGTTATTTTATCCTGCGCAGTTTCTTTAATGATTTAGTTTTTGGTATTTTATTCGGTGCTGTTGCAGGTATCATGGTCTACATATCAATTGATGAGTTGTTGCCGACTTCAAGGGAATACGGACAGAACCACCAGGAAATATATGGTTTTATTGCTGGAATGTTTGTAATGGCTTTAAGTCTGCTCTTTCTTTAAAATTTCTAAAATGATTCTCGATATGGCAAGATGGAATTTAATAACAAATATGTTTGAGTTTTTTATATTAATATGTTAATATAATAAGCAGATTAATAAATTTGATGTATCGAGGTGAGTCTATTGAATTTGAGTATAGATACCGATATTGATAGCCGAACAATGAAAGATTATGTTTATCAGATTTTAAAAAGAAATATTATGGAGTTAAGATTAAAACCTGGCTCACCTCTTAAGAAAGAAAAGATATCCAGGCAGTTACAGGTCAGTGTAACTCCAGTCAGAGAGGCATTTGCCAAGCTGGCAGAGGAAGATTTAGTGGATATCCTTCCCCAGAATGGTACCTTTGTTTCTCATATTAATATAGACAAGATTATCCAGGCCCAATTTATGCGGGAGAGCCTGGAACTGGCTGTTATCAAGATAGCCTGTGAAATGGATTTTCCTAAAGATAAGCTTTTTAAATTACAGACTATAGTTAAAATGCAGGAAATCCTTGCTGAGGAAGAAAATCTAATCCAGCTTTTTGAATTAGATAACCAGTTTCACCGGCTTGTTTTTGATGCCTGTAATAAAAAGTATGTCTGGGAAGTTTTGCAACAGGCCAGTACCCATATAGATAGAATCAGGGTTCTAAGTTTAACCACTTCCTTTAATAGAAAGGAGATCATTGCTGATCATCAAAAAATAATTGATGCTATTAAGGATAAAAATTTAGAGTTGGCCGAGCGGGTAGTAAAAGAACATACTAACCGGATTAAGTTTGACATAGAGGAATTGAAGGAAAAATATAGCGACTATTTCGATTAAGGGAAATTTTATATTAAGTTTTATGATACTTGACTTTTAATGGATTTTAAGCTATATTTATTTAAAAGTAAAAATTTTAAAGGCTGTGAAAGGGAGAGTAGTAAAGAGAATCTTTAGTACAGAGAGGTAATTCAGCGGCTGAAAGATTACCCGAAAAGACTCTTTATGAAGATCACCCTGGAGCCGGGGCCTGAAGGTACTGTCTATCTGTACTGTGTAGGGATTCCTCGCCAGGTGCGTTAAACTAAATGAGTGATAGGATAAGAATTCCTGATTTATTAGTATATATCAGGAAAAATATAGCTTATCCTATAATATGGGTGGTAACGCGGTAATATCGTCCCTGAGTCTTTTTGGCTTGGGGATTTTTAATTTTATAGAGGAAATTATTAATGGCTATAATTGATTATACAACAGAAAGGGAAGGTGAATTCAAATGAGCAGATTTGAAGATTTATCTGATTTACCAGTTCATGAAAATGAAAAGCGCATTGCCGATTACTGGGATGAGATCAGTTTACTGGAAAAGAGTATATCTACCCGGGAAGGAAATAAGAGATTCATTTTCTATGAAGGGCCACCAACAGCCAATGGCAGGCCGGGTATACATCATGTTATTTCCAGAGCATTGAAGGATGCTGTCTGTAGGTATAAGACCATGCAGGGTTATCAGGTGAAGAGGAAGGCAGGCTGGGATACCCATGGCTTGCCTGTGGAGATTGAGGTAGAAAAACAGTTAAATATCAGCAGTAAGAGGGAAATTGAGGAATATGGGATTGCTGAATTTAATGAAAAATGTAGGGAATCCGTCTTTAAATATGAAAGTTTATGGCGGGAAATGACCAAAAGTATGGGTTATTTGATAGACATGGATAACCCATATATAACCCTGGATAATGATTATATCGAGACTCTCTGGTGGATACTGGATAAGTTCTATAAAGAAGGCCTGATCTATGAGGGGCACAAAATTTTACCCTATTGTACCCGTTGTGGTACCGGGCTGGCTTCTCATGAAGTTGCCCAGGGTTATGAGGAGATTAAATCTGTAACTGTTTATGTAAAATTCAAAAGGAAGGATAAAGATGAGTATTTCCTGGTCTGGACTACAACCCCCTGGACACTGGCTGCAAACGTGGCTTTAACAGTCAATCCAGAAATGACCTATGTGAAAGTAAAAAATAATGGTGAGATTTTGTATATAGAAAAATCCCTGGCTGGCAAAGTCCTGGAGGGGGATTATGAGGTTCTGGAAGAGATAAAGGGTAAGGACCTGGAATGGATTGAATATGAGCCCATCATGCCCTTTGTTAAGGCGGATAAAAAAGCCTATTTTGTAACCCTGGCTGATTATGTTACAGCAGAGGATGGTACCGGTATAGTTCATACCGCACCGGCTTTTGGTGAAGATGACTATCAGACTGGACTGAGATATGACCTTCCTGTCTTACAGCCTGTAAATGAGGAAGGGAAATATACCACTACACCCTGGCAGGGTATGTTTGTAATGGATGCTGATATTGAGATTCTGAAATGGCTTTATGAGAAAGGCAAGCTTTATAAGAAAGAAAATATACTCCATAATTACCCACACTGCTGGAGATGTAAAACACCCCTGCTTTATTATGCCAAACCCAGTTGGTATATTGAGATGACAAAACTGAGGGATAAACTGATTGAAAATAATAATAGTGTAGAATGGTATCCTCAATTTGTAGGAGAAGGCCGCTTTGGTAACTGGCTTGAAAACTTAAAGGATTGGGCTATATCCCGTACCAGATTCTGGGGAACACCTCTTAATATCTGGATCTGTGACGACTGTGGCCATAAGACCAGTGTGGGCTCCAGGAAGGAACTGGTAGAAAGGGCCATTGAAGATATCGATGAAAGCATCGAGTTGCACAGGCCATATGTTGATGATGTACATCTGAAATGTGAACAATGTGGCGGGACCATGACCAGGGTACAGGATGTAGTCGATTGCTGGTTTGACAGCGGTTCCATGCCTTTTGCCCAGTTACATTATCCATTTGAAAATCAGGAGGAGTTTGAGCAGAATTTCCCCGCTGATTTTATCTGTGAGGGTATTGACCAGACCAGGGGTTGGTTCTACTCCCTGCTGGCTGTCTCTACCTTTGTGACCGGAAAATCCCCCTATAAGCGGGTTCTGGTCAATGACCTGATCCTGGATAAAGAGGGCAAGAAGATGTCCAAGTCAAGGGGTAATACCGTTGATCCTTTTGAACTGTTTGAGGAATACGGTGCAGATGCTTTAAGATGGTATCTTTATTCTGTATCCCCTGCCTGGGTCCCGACAAAATTTGATATTGATGGTTTAAAAGAAGTGGAAAGTAAGTTTTTCCGGATCATAAAAAATGTCTACTATTTCTTTAAACTATATGCCAATACTGACAACCTGGATCCCACTGCGTTCTTTGTTGAATATCAGGAGCGGAGCGAGCTGGACCGCTGGTTATTATCCAAATACAATAACCTGATCAAGACTGTAAATAACTATATGGATCAATACGATCTGACCAGTGCTGTAAGGGCTATCCAGTTCTTTGTTGATGAAGACCTGTCCAACTGGTACATCAGGCGTTCCAGGAGGAGATTCTGGGCATCCGAACTGGATACAGATAAAAAATCAGTCTATAATACGACCTATGAGGTTCTGGTGGGAGTGGCTAAAATAATTGCCCCCTTTGTACCCTTTATTGCCGAAGAATTATATCAGAAATTAACCGGCGAAGAGTCAGTTCACCTGGCCTATTTCCCGGAGGTAAATGAAGCTTTAATCGATAAAAAACTGGAAGAAAAGATGGACCTGGTGAGGGATCTGGTTACCCTGGGCCGGGCTGTCCGGGAGGAACATGACCTTAAAGTAAGGCAGCCAATCCAGAAGGTACTGGTTGATGGCAGGTATGAGGAATTGATCAGTGACCTGATTCCTTTAATGCAGGAAGAATTAAATGTAAAAGAGGTTGTATTTACTAAAGACCTGAATGAATATATGGACTTTAGGTTGAAGCCTAATTTCAAGGTCGTTGGCCCCCTCTTGAGGGATAAGATGAAACTATTCGCTCCAGCCCTGGCTAAACTTGATGCTTTAGAGATAAAAGAAAAGGTGGAGAAGGGTGAATCCTTCACAGTAGATCTTGGAGGAGAGGAATTTGAAGTTAAGCCTGAATATGTAAATGTAGAGATTGTAGATAAAGAAGGCTTTGCTGTAGCCATGGATAATGGACTCTTTGTAATCCTCGATACCACATTGACCCAGGACCTGCTGGATGAGGGTTATGCCCGGGAATTTGTCTCCAAGGTACAGCAGATGAGAAAAAATAACGGCTATGAAGTACTGGACAAGATTAAAATATATTTCAATGCAGATGAGGAAATCAGCAATGCTGTAAAGGTTTTTGAAGAGTATATCAAAACAGAGACCCTGGCTGAGAGCATCGAAAAAGTTGATGGAGATTTCGAGAAATATGATTTAAACGGCCATGAAACAGGCATAAAACTGGAAAGATTATAATATAGGGGAAGACGACAGGGGGATGGTTCTCCTGTGTCGTAGATGATAAAAAGGGCAGCCTTTGAGGACTGCCCTTTCTTCTTTAAAGTTTATTCAAACAGGGAATCAGCAAGTTTTTGAATCCTTTCCTTTCTTTCATCTGTTTTTTCTTTATCGATTACTAATTTTAGAACATCGCCTTCTTTTGCAGTTGCAGGCAGGTATTTTACTGGAATCTCTATCATTTTATCTTCACATTCTATTATAGCCATGTCTCCTTCAAAACGATCGATAATTAGCATGGTACCCTCCTTTCCAGGATTTAATCCTATATAACCTGGATTGATTGCCGGTATTTTTTTTAATAAGTAGCAATTAAATTATTTTTGTCATCATATAGTTCTGCAGGATCACCATCATTATTCCAGATATAAGATTTGGTCCAGAGCAGGGTATTTTCATCGATATTGCTGGCAGCAGATCCGCTGACGATCTTCAATCTCTCTCCAGGTCTGATCAAAGTACCCTGAGGGAAGATAAATTCCTGATTTCCTACTACACTGACTAATCTCCAGCGGGATAGGTTTACTGTTTCATTGCTGTTATTTCTAATTATAACCATTTCCTTTACCAGGTCAACACTTTCAATTATAATACCATGGTTTCCTGTTATGTTTTGATTAACTGGGTCCTGATTAAACAGGATTTGCTGGCCATCGCTGCGGGCAATTATTGTTCCCTGCAAATCAGTTCGGTAGATCTTTACTCCATGGTTTTGCAATCTTTGGATAACCAGGGCAGAAGGATGGCCATAACTATTATCTTTACCGACACTGATAACAGCATAATCGGGAACTACTTTTTCAATAAATTCCTCGCTGGTGGAAGTATTGCTTCCATGGTGGCCGACTTTCAGGACATGGGATTTGAGACTGGACCCGTATTTTTCTATCATTTCTTCCTCATTAGGTATTTCGGCATCACCGGTAAAGAGGAAAGACTTATTCAGGAAATCCACCTTTATCACTGCTGAATAATGGTTTAAGTCATCATAATCATTCCTGATAGGTGAGAGGAAATATATCTTTAATTCAGACTCATTTAATATACTTACCCCAGCCCTGGCGGGGGTAATTTTTTTACCCTTTCTCTGAACGGCCAGCAATACATCCTCAAAAGTTTTACTGGTATGTATTACCTGTGGAAGATAAATCATGCCTATTTCAAAATTATCAATAACATCATCAAGGCCGCCAATATGGTCGGCATGGGGATGGGTGCCGATGAGATAATCAATGGTATCTATCCCCTTATCCCGCAGGTAACTGACAACTTTCCTACCATCACTGTTATTACCGGCATCAATGAGCATAATCTCGTTATTGGGTAATTCCAGCAAAATAGAGTCAGCCTGGCCAACATCAAGAAAATGAATTATTAATTCTCCTGTCCTGCCTGGAACATTGATGCCTATAAATAATAAGAACAGAATAAATAAAAGACTATATTTTAGTTTTTTATTCATTTACCTGGCTCCTTTTCCGACATTATTATGTATAATATGACAAAATCACTGATTATACTTTTTATTATATCAAAAGGCCCTATTATTTCAATCTTAAGTAAAATACAAGGCCAGCCAGATCCAGGACAGAGATACTATATTTTTAGATAGTTCTAATATTAATGATTCTAGATATTTAGTTATAATTTAAAAAATTAATCATATAACTTAAAAATATTAATATTAAAATTAAATATTTTAAAAAATGATATTGACAAACTTAAAAAAATTTTATAATATTTTAAGTAAACAAATAAGAGGTATGATATCTATATAGCAGGTAGCAAAACCAGGCCTGAGCCTTATATTAATTAATTTAAAAATTAAAAATATTCCGGCGAAAGGAGTTTAAGAATATGAAAAGTAAAATAAAAGAATTATTCGCAGCCTATAAAGACCTGATAGGGGAGATATACCGGGAAAAGCCCTTTATGGTGATTATGACTTTTCTGGCAGCAATACTATTAGGTTTGTTTACACCCTTATCTGTTTATGTAAATAGTCATATCTTTAATGATGGAATCGCCATTGCAAGAGGAGAGATGACCTTTGACCAGTACATACCTTTTCTAATCTTATTTGTCCTTCTTACCATATTACCACCTATTATAGGGTGGGTTTTTATCTATGGTTATGTGGAACCACGTTCTTTGCTGGTTCTTCGTACATCCATGAGAGGAAGAATGCTGCAGAAGATTAAAAAGATGAAATATGAACATTTTGAGAATGAAGAGAGCATGGAGATCATAGATAAGGCTTACCATAGAGCAGAGAATTCCGCAAGGCATATGTTCCCCATGTATGTGGTGAATGCTATCTCATCATTGGTGGCAAGTCTTGGTTCTTTATGGTATCTGTATTCTGTAAAATGGTGGTTACTGTTAACAGTCCTGATTCCTTTTATTCTGGAGACTTACCTGACAACGAAGACTAATTATAATATCTATGATGAGCTGGAAACTTACTGGCAAAAAGAACGCCGCTACTGGATACTGGGTATTTTTTTAAGGTCCAGGGAATACTTAAGAGAAAATAAAACTTTTCAGGCTGCTGATTATTTAATTGATACATATCGAAAAAGATTAAACTCCCGGAACAGGGAATATGAAAAATATTATTTTAAACATTTAAAAAGCAACTTTACCAAGTATTATATAACTGATCTGGCTATAATCCTTAATGTAATAATTTTATTGGTTCTTTTTATAAAGGGAGAGCTAAATATTGGTTTATTTATCTCCTTATCTCAACTGATTTTCAGGGATTTGTTTGGCGATTTAATGGGCAGTGTTTGGCCTATTCGCTGGAGTGGACACCATATAAATTTTTTTAATTATTTTAATAAGTATCTTGCTTTAGCCGAAGATGAAGATGGTGAATTGGGAGATATACCGGAAAAAGTAAGCATAGAATTTAAGGATGTCTGGTTTAAATATCCCGGGACAGAAAGGTATGTTTTAAAGGGCCTTAATCTCCTTATCAATGATCAGGAGAAGATATCTATAGTAGGGGAAAATGGTGAAGGAAAGTCAACTATGGTGAAACTCTTATTGGGACTCTTTACTCCAGACCGGGGCCAGATACTTATTAACGGGGTTCCTCTCTTCAATTACTCGGCCAGGGCCAGGAGTAAGATCTTTGGTCCTATTTTCCAGGATTTTTTCCGCTACAGTATTACAGTCAGGGAAAATGTTGCCATTGGCGATATAGATTATCTTGAAGATAAAGAAAAGCTTGAACAGGCCCTGAGACAGGCCAGGGCAGATGAATTTGTAAATGAGCTGTCTGATAAAGAGGAGACATTGTTGGGCAGGGATTTTGATGGAGGTAGGGATTTATCAGGAGGACAGTGGCAGAGGATTGCTATAGCCAGGGCCTTTATGGGAGATAAGCCTGTTTTAATTCTGGATGAGCCCACCAGTCAACTAGATCCTGTTGCTGAGAGTAATCTTTATAGTGAGTTTGCAGAAATGGCCAAGAATAAAACAGCAATCTTTATAACCCATCGTCTTGCTTCAACCATGATAACTGATAAAATTTATGTTATATCAGAGGGTAAAGTCCAGGAAAGTGGGACCCATGAAGAATTGATGCAAGCAGGTGGCCTTTACGCACAAATGTTTGAGGCACAAAAACAATGGTATCAAAAGGGTGAGGTAAATGCCTATGTACAATGATAGAACTACAAAGATTGAAGAGATAATAAAAAAGGAGAATAGTCCTAAAATATCATATATCGTCAGGCTCTGGCGCTATGTTTTTACCAATGCAAAGTTGATGTGCTTGATTTTTATGGGTCTTACTATTATCTTATCATTATTACGTCCTTTACTCGCCTTTATCTGGGGGAACTATGTTGATAAAGCAAACAATTTCAGTAGTGGAGATAGTATTTTATCGCTTATTGCCCTAATTCTGGCTTATTGGCTGATAGGTTTTGTGGCTAATTTAATCGATCGCTATACAAAGATCCAGGAACAGATTGAACGCCTTGATGTAGTGCAGGCAAATCGCTTTCAGGAATTGATAAATTCAAAGATGTATAAAAAAATCAGCGAGTTAAACCCTGAGTTTTTTGAGATTCCAGCTTTTAATGATACCATGAAACGGGTTTTTGATTTTACATTAGATGGCTGGCAGGGCTTAAACAATAGTATTATGACACCTGGCTACTGGATTATTGCCAAGACTGTATCCGTTATCTCTATTGCTTCATCCCTTTATATAATAAATCCCTGGCTTTGTTTGATTCTGCTGATAGCACCAATACCAACTATATATTCTACTTATATTGGGAATAAGCTAAATTACAAGTTCATTAAGGATAATTCAAAGCTTTCCCGGGAAATAAGCTATTTTCAGGAACTAATGTTGGGGAAAGCAGTAAAAGAGATCAAGACTTTAAATCTTTTTGACTTTTTCTACTCAAAATGGAAGACCAGGATAGATGAGTATACAATTAAAGAACAGAAAGTTTATTTAAGGAGAATGCTTTTAAATATAATTAATAATCTCATAAATGGTCTCACCAATGTTTCTGCAAACATCCTGGCAATAATCTTATTATCCATGGGGAGGATCAGTATCGGTGAACTGGGAGCGGTAATGGTACTGATTGGTACTCTGGTTAATGATACTTCACAACTTTTCTCTTCTATTGGTACCTTTGTTTCCAAGAAAAATGAAGCAGCCATGTTCTTTGATTTAATGGATTTGTCTTCTGAGAGAAATACTGGCACAGAAATAGAGGAAATCAATGTGATTGAGGCCAGGGATATAAGCTATCGCTATCCCCTGACGGAGAAATATGCCCTTGATGGAATTAATCTTACTATTAAAAAAGGTGAAAAGGTTGCTCTTGTAGGAGAAAATGGAGCAGGTAAAAGTACCTTTGTTAAAATGTTAAATGGCCTTCTCACTCCATCAGAGGGAGAACTGATTATTAATAATGAAAAAATTGAGCATATAAATCCACAAAGTATATATAGTTCTTTAAGTACTGTTTCCCAGGAACCAGCCAGATATACGACTTTTACCATAGCTGACAATGTATTTATTGGTGATACTGCCAGGGCAAGGGATGATTTTGAAATAAAAAATGCCATGAATTTTGCCGGTATAGGTAATCTGGATAAAGAATTGCTGCTGGGAAAGGATATTGGTGGAACGGATTTATCTGGGGGCCAGTGGCAGAAACTGGCTATAGCCCGTGGGTATTATCGTAACAGAGATTTTATGATACTGGATGAACCGACAGGGAATCTGGATCCAATTGCTGAAACAGAGATATTTAAAAAATATCTGGAGATGTCGGAAGGGAAAACAGTAATATTTGTTACACACCGGATCAGCATTGCCTCTCTGGCAGACAGGATCATAGTTTTCTCCAATGGTAAGATAGTAGAGGATGGTACTCATGATACTTTATTGGCAGCGGGTGGAGAATATAGCAGATTATATGCTACCCAGGCTAAGTGGTATAACAGATAACTTTCTTCTATACAGTAATTAGTCTATTATAGACTTTAAAGCAATAATCGGAGAAAAAAGCAGAAGTCTTTAATTCTAATAGAAAGGAAGTAATCTTAATGGAACATAAGGTATTAGGAGCTTGCCCCGTTTGTAAAGGAAAATTGAGAATAAAGGTTTTGCAATGTACAAACTGCGATACAGAGATAAAGGGAAATTTTACTGCGGGAAAGTTTGCTAACCTGACGGAGAGTCAATTAGAGTTTGTAGAGGTATTCTTAAAATCCAGGGGCAATATTAAAGAGGTTGAGAGGGAACTGGGGATCTCTTATCCAACAGTAAGAAATAAATTAGACGAGATTATTAAGGCTCTGGGCTACAGTGTAGATACCAGCCCGGAAGATAGTTTAGGAGAGCGTAGGAAAGAGATCCTGGCCATGCTGGAAAAGGGAGAGATCAATTCCCAGGAAGCAATAAAAATGCTTAAAAATCTTTAAAAAGGAGGAAGGTCAATGAGTGAAGAAAGGGTCAGGGTTTTAAAATTACTGGAAAGTGGTGAGATAGATGTAGATGAGGCCATTGGCCTGCTTAATGCCCTGGATAGCAGGGCTGAGGAAAGAGGCAAGAAAAACAAGGTTATCAGGATTATAGTTGCTGAAGATGGAGAAGAAAAGGTTAATATTAGGGTACCTATCAGGTTGGCAAAACTTTTAACTAGATTTATCCCCAAAAGTGTTCTGGAAGATCTGGGTGAAGAAGATATAGATCTTAAAGAACTTCTTGAATCCCTGGAATGGGAATCAGTAGAGGGTGAATTGCTCAATGTAAATGATGATGGTGATATTGTTATTATCAGGGTTGAGTAGATAAGGAGGAAAAAATGTTACCAGAAGAGAAATTAATAATAGAGAGAATGTTGGCAGAGGGAAAGATAGATAAGGAAGAAGCCGATTCCTTAATTCAGGTATTAGAGGGAAGAGATAAACAATCAGTTCAAAAAAATATCCAGACTGAAAGAACTAAGAGTCAGACGACAGATAAAAAGAACAGCACAGAGGATAAGTTCTTATCTCTGGGTAATATTATAAAAAATTTCTTTCAGAATGGAGATACATTTGTCCCGGGAGACAAATATAAGGTTATCCGGAATTTTTCGGGAGCCTTTCCTGGGGATAGTATCCCCCAAATAAGTATTTTTTCTAATAATGGTAATGTTTCTATTAGGGAACAGGAGGAAGCTGGTTATAAGTTAGAATTTGAATTAATGGTAAAAGCTAAAGAACGGGAAGAAGCAGAAGGCAAGGTAGATGAGACAAGCTTTGTTAAACTTGTTGGAGAGAAGCTGGAAATAGATTGTAGAGATTTCCAGGGAGCGAAAGTGAACCTCTATCTGTCCAGGGACCAAATATACAGACTCAAATCAGAAATTCAAAATGGAGCATATTATATAGAGAAAAACCGCTATGAAGAGCTTGAAGTGGTTACAAAAAATGGTATGATTACTGTTAAAGATGTAGATGCTGGCACTGCAAAAATAATGTCTAATAATGGGAAGATAGACTTTAGGGGCTGTGGAAACCTTGATATCAGTACTAATAATGGTATGATAGATATTGAACTACAGGAAAAGGAAGGTATTAAGACTTCTGTAAATCTATCGACCTATAATGGGAAATGTACTGTAAAGCTTCCTGCTAAAAAAGTAGCCTATCTGGATTGTAAAACCAAAAATGGCAGGGTTAATCTGGCTATAGATAACCTTGACTTTACTAAAAACAAGAAAGCAGGACCAAGTCAGCATATTATTGCGGAAAAGATGGGTGGAGACAAAGAGAAGGGAATTTATTGCCAGGTAGAGACAAAGAATGGTGTAATAGATATAATTGGTGTATAAGTAGTTATCTTATTATGAGGAGGTGATTACAATAGCAATTAATATAAATGGGAAAGAGATTGAAAATCCCTTGCTTAAAATAATTATTGCCCTTGCTGTTGTAGGTTTGATTATATTCTTCATATTACCGCTAGTGGGTGTAGTGGTATCTTTTTCTGTCGGTCTGGTCTTCCTTATAGTTCCGGCAATTATAATAGGGATTCCGCTCCTGGTACTTGGTTCAGTCTTATTCCCTATTGTAAAAATACTGCTGATAATAGCCGGGATTATATTTCTGTTTTTTGTTCCAGTGGCCATCATTCCCGGCCTGCCTTTGCTGGGGGTATTGCTGATTATAGCCGGTCTATATATTATATTAAAAAAATAGAGGCAGCCTGGACTGCCTCTATCTTATTTCTATACCCCCCATAAAACATAGGGAGTTAATGATTATTTTTTTCTTTGTTTCTACATTTGCTTTATGTTCATATTCTTTACTGGAAAAGATGCCCCCATTACCTTCATGAAAGAAGTCAATTCCACCCAGAATAGAAGTATTTCTACAAATGATATCTACATCTTTAGGTGCCCTTATATCGATACCACCCAATACTGCTGTTAATTGAAGATAGGTTTCTCCTTCGGGAATCTCTGCCACATCCAGATCCAGATCAATTCCTCCCAGTAAAGCAATATAATTTTCATTACTTAGTTTCCAGTGCTTTGTTTTTTCAATACCACTCATTACTGCCCAATTGCTGTCTTTACTGATTGTTCCAGCTCTCAGTAAATTTATACCGATAAGGATTAGCACTAATGGCCAGAAAATATTCCATAGTAAGGAAAAACTGAAATAAAATAGACCCATGTTTCTGCCAACAATAGAAAGTCCCAGGATTATAAGAATTGCTCCCACCAACAGGTTGGACCTTAACTTTCTATTACTTTTTTCAAAAACGAGTTCTAATCCAGCAATAATAAAGATAACTGGCCAGTAAGTAGAGATTATTTCCCAGATATCGATGTCGGTGACCCCTAGATTGTTGAGTAATAATGCTAAGCCTAGAAGAATAATAAGTATTCCCCAGAAATAAGAACTTTTCATTTTTATTCACCCCTTAATAAAATTATATTTTCATTTAAAGGAAAAACTAACTTACATAATATAATATTATTTAAAATCAAAATATATTTTTATTAAAATGAAGAGGAATTTTCCTATCTTCATGGAATTAAGTTTATAGATATTATTACCTTGATTCAAGGGAAACATTGATTTCAAAATTCCCTAGGATGGTTTTAATGGGGATAGTAAATATACTGTTTTTGGTAACTATCCTGGTGTCGGTTCCAATAAAGATCTGTGGGGTTCCTATCTGGCAATGACAATCCTGCTCACTTAAGTATGTCATGGTGTTCCCGCTTATTATA
Organism: Halanaerobiales bacterium; assembly: GCA_025451675.1. Classification (GTDB taxonomy): domain Bacteria; phylum Bacillota; class Halanaerobiia; order Halanaerobiales; family DTU029; genus DTU029. The sequence continues at coordinate 44,431 of JANWJZ010000023.1, forward strand.
TTGGAAATCTCAGCAACAGCTGAAGCAACAAAATAATTTAGCTCCTTGAAATCCATCCCCAATATTATAGAAGTAATATTGAAAGCAAGTTCTTTGGAAAAACTATAGATTACTGACCCGGCCAGGTCACCGATAATAGTTATATTGATATTGGCTTCTCTTGTGGCAATAAAGTTTTCATGATATTGTATTATACCTGGTTTTATATCTTTTTGGAACATATCTTTAAAAACATTATTGGCTGCAAGATAAAATGGTTCCAGGAATGGTTCGAAAAATTCCAATTATCTGCCACCTCCTATGTAGACAATTATTAAATTAGACATTTGGTTTAAAAAACCTTTTTTTATTATTACTAAAAACAATTAATAAATAGGGGAGTTGTTTTTATGAGTAAAAGGAAGAGTTTTTTTAGTTTTTTATTTTTTTTACTTATTCTATCTATATTTCTGACCGGTACTGTATACGGGATAGAAGAAAAAGAATTCTGGGAACTGTGTAAGGATGGTTCCCGGGAGGAGATTAATGAGGCAATCAAAAATGGTGCAGATATTAATAAGGGGGATCAGAATAAAGTATCACCCCTTATGTATGCAGCCAGATATAATCCAGATCCAGAGGTAATCATATTTCTGGTAAAGAATGGGGCCTATATTAATGGTAAAGATAAGAATGGGGAAACAGCTTTATTTTACGCCCTGGAGAATAGCAACAGGACAATCTTACATATTTTATTAAGTATAGGAGCAAATGTTAATGTAATCAATGATAGGGGCCAGAATGCTTTGTTTAAAGCCATTAATAGAGAAGATGAGGATGCTACAAGGACATTATTGCGGGCAGGAATTAATGTTAATCTCAGCGATAATAAGGGATGGACACCATTGATGTATGCTGTGCAGAAAGATAACCCGCATATTGTGAGGGCCCTGATAAATAATGGTGCTATCATTAATAAAAGGAACCTGCAGGGGGAGACAGCTTTAATGCTGGCTTTTAAAGAACGCAGCAGTTTATCGATTATAAAGGTCCTTTTGGAAAATCACGCTGATGTTTTAAATACAGATGAAAATGGAATGACAGCCTTAATGTATGCAGCCCGTTATTATAAAAACCCTGAAGGAATTTCTTTGCTACTGGAAAAGAATATTCCCCTGAATACAGCGGATAAACTGGGCCGGAATGCTTTATTACATGCCCTGGAGGGAAATAATTCTCCGGCAGTAATTAATAAATTACTTTCTTTCCGTATAGACATAAACCACCGGGATCTGCAGGGTAGAACAGCCCTGATTTATGCCATTATTTATAATAATGAGCTGCAGGTAATTAAGAGCCTGCTTGATGCGGGAGCCGATGTTCATCTGAGGGAAAGGTATAAAGGAATTACTCCTTTGATGTATGCGGTAAGAGACAGTAAAGATCCTGCAGTTATATATCTTTTACTGGAAGCCGGTGCTGATCCAATAGCCCGTGATTATCAGGGTAAAAGGGTAGTTGATTACCTAAATGAGAATAGCCATTTAAAGGGAACAGATATATACTGGAGATTACATTACCTGGAACCTTCGAAAACCAGAATACCCCTGGAAACCCACAAAGACCCGGCCAAAGCAGGATTACTTGCTGCAGTAATCCCTTCAGCAGGACATTACTATGCCGGGAATTGGGGAAAAGGATCCCTTTTTCTCTTAGGAGAAATTACATCACTGGCTATAGGTTTATCCAGTGAGAATGATTCGACCCGGAATGTTTTTATGGGTGTCTTTTTAGCCCTTAAAGCCTGGGAAGTTTATGATGCAGTAAAGGAAACAGAGAAATATAACCGCTTTGTAGATGAATTTAATAGAGAGGCGATTATATTCAATGAAAGTATAGAAAGGGATATGTAGGCTTTCTGTTGAAATACTTGACAAAGTGGGAAAAGTTCTATATATTATTAGGTAAAATACATAGAATTAGTTTTAAAGACTGGGAACGGGAGTAGTAGTTTAGCAATGTTCTTCAGAGAGAAAGGTCCACAGGCTGGAAGACCTTTTAGAATATCTAAACGAAGTCGCCCGGGAGTCGCCTGGCTGAAATAACAGTAGGTCAGGACGGTATTATGCCGTTATCCTGAATGAGTGCTATTCCCTAAGTTTTTTTATATTTCTTATGTTTATATGGGAATAGAATTAAGGTGGTAACGCGAAGAGATCCTCTTTCGTCCTTAAAAGGGATGAGAGAGGTTTTTTTATTAATTTTTTTAAGTTTTTGTCCAAAATTTTGGCCAATACTATTTTGAGAAGGAGGAATTTGCGATGAGCACAAAATTGGCGAAAACATATGACCCGGCACAGGTAGAAGAAAAGTGGTATAAACATTGGGAGGAAAAGGGGTATTTTAAGGCAAAACTTGACCCTGATAAAAAGGCTTACAGCATAGTTATGCCACCACCAAATATTACAGGAGAACTTCATCTGGGTCATGCCCTTGATAATACATTACAGGATATTTTGACCAGATGGAAGAGGATGCAGGGATATAATACCCTCTGGTTACCGGGAACCGATCATGCCAGTATTGCAACAGAAGTAAAGGTTGTTGAAAAGTTAAGGGAAGAAGGCATAGAAAAGGATGAGCTGGGCAGAGAGGGTTTTCTGGAAAAGGCCTGGGAGTGGAAAAGAGAATATAGCGGCAGGATAACCCGACAGTTGAGGAAAATGGGCTCTTCCTGTGACTGGAGCAGGGAGAGATTTACCATGGATGAAGGATGTTCCAGGGCGGTAAGGGAGGTTTTCGTTGAACTCTATGAAAGAGGTTTGATTTATCAGGGAGACTATATTGTTAACTGGTGTCCTGATTGTCAGACTACTTTATCAGATATCGAGGTTGAACATGAGGAACGTGACAGCAAGCTCTGGCATCTGAGGTATCCATTGAAGGATAGTGATGGGTATATCGTTGTTGCTACAACGAGGCCTGAGACCATGTTAGGAGATACTGCTATTGCCGTTAATCCCCATGATGAACGCTATAAGGATCTGATTGGGAAGACCGTTATTTTGCCATTAATGAATAGAGAAATACCCATTATTGCCGATGAATATGTTGATAAGGATTTTGGAACTGGAATGGTTAAGGTAACACCTGCCCATGATCCCAATGACTTTGAGATGGGCCTCCGTCATAACCTGGAGCTGATCAAGGTTATTGATGAAGAAGCCCGGATGACAGAGGTTACCGGTAAATATGCCGGTATGGACCGTTATCAGTGCCGGGAAGAATTAATTAAAGATCTGAATGAACTTGGCCTGGTGGAAAAAATCGAGGATTACCAACATTCAGTAGGCCAGTGTTACCGTTGTGATACAGTCATAGAGCCCTTAGTATCAAAACAGTGGTTTGTTAAAATGAAGCCGCTGGCTGAACCGGCTATTCAAGTAGTTAAAGAGGGCAAGGTACGTTTTATACCTGAACGTTTCTCTAAAGTTTATTTAAACTGGATGGAAAATATCAGGGACTGGTGTATTTCCCGCCAGTTGTGGTGGGGTCACCGTATACCTGTCTGGTATTGCCAGGATTGTGGTGAGGTGATCGTCAGCAGGGAGGAAGTAGTAGAGACCTGCCCGGCCTGCGGCAGTACTAATTTGCGTCAGGATGAGGATGTCCTGGATACCTGGTTCAGTTCTGGACTCTGGCCTTTCTCTACTATGGGTTGGCCGGAGGAGACTGAAGACCTGAAACATTTTTATCCTACCAGTGTACTGGTGACCGGCAGAGATATTATCTTCTTCTGGGTAGCCAGGATGATCTTTATGGCTCTGGAATTTATGAAAGAAGTGCCCTTCAGGGATGTTTATATCCATGGGTTGATCAGGGATGCCCAGGGTAGAAAAATGAGTAAATCACTGGGTAATGGTATAGATCCACTGGAGATGATTGATAAATACGGTGCAGATGCCCTGCGTTTTACATTAATTACAGGTAATACACCCGGTAACGATATGAGATTTAGGGAAGAAAGAATAGAGGCCAGCAGGAATTTTGCCAATAAGATCTGGAATGCCTCCCGCTTTATCCTGATGAATATTGAGGATCTGGATTTTGATAGTATAAAAGAAGAAGAACTGGACTTCACCCTGGCAGATCACTGGATTATCAGCCGTTTGAATAAAATTATTATTGAGGTTGACGAAGCTCTGGAAAAATATAATTTTGGGGAAGTAAGTAAAACCCTTTATGACTTTATCTGGAGTGAGTATTGTGACTGGTATATAGAATTAATTAAGGCACGTCTATATCAGGATGAAGATCCAGTAGCAAAGAAAACAGCCCAATATATCGGCACTCTTGTTCTGGAAAAAATACTGCGCCTGTTGCATCCTGTGATGCCCTTTATTACTGAAGAGATCTGGCAACAGTTACCGGGAAGGGGAGAGACCATCATGCTGACTCCCTGGCCGGTCAGTGAAAAAGAAAAGATAAATGATGAGATAGAAGAAAAGATGAACCTCATCATGGATATTATCAAATCGATCAGGAATATCAGGAATGAGATGAAGGTTAATCCCGGCAAGAGAATCAGGGCCATCCTTAATACACCGGAAGAGAAAAAGGCCATCCTCATGGAAGGATATGATTATATAATGAATCTGGCCCGGCTCAGTGAGTTAAATATAGAAGTAGATTTAAAGGAAAAACCTGATAAAGTCTCCACTGCAGTATCAGGCGGAGTAGAGATTATACTGCCTCTGGAGGGTATGATTGACCTGGAAAAAGAGATTGAGCGGCTGGAAAAAGAACTGGCGGAGATGGATAGTGAGATAAAGAGAGCAGAGGGTAAGCTGGCCAATGAAGGCTTTGTCAAAAAAGCCCCTGCAGAACTGGTGCAAAAGGAGAGAGAAAAATTACTGGAGTACCAGGAAAAGAAAAAGATATTACAGATTCGTCTGGAAGAATTAAAATAGGCAGGATAATATCCTGTCTATTTTATTATCCAATAGTTTAAATATTCTATTTATTACTTTTATTGATATTTTGCCTTTAAAATTAAAGGGTTTTTGAAGGCAGATGTTGAATTACTTATTGAAAGAACTTATTCTTATTTTATTATAATTTAAGGAGGAATTTATGGATGATCAGGGTGGCTGTTTTATTTATCAGTGATGAGGAATCCGCTGATAAGGAATCAGCTGGTAGTAATTCGTTGGAGGAGATTATCAGTGAGCTTCTGACTAAAATCAATGGCAGGAAAGTTTATTATTCCGTTGTCCGGGAAGATTTCCGGCAAATCCAGGAAGCATTGTTTAATGTTACGGAAAAGGGATTTGCTGATCTGGTCCTGACAATCGGAGGCACCGGTTTTGCGCGGAAAAATGTTACCCCTGAGGCAACACTGGCCGTTGTGGAAAAAGAAGTTCCCGGTATTACAGAGTTCATGAGAATGAAAACAGCCAGTAAATATCCCTCAGTTATTTTAAGCCGGGGAAGGGCCGGTATCAGGAAGACATCTTTAATCATCAATTTACCCGATGTTAAAGAAGAGGTCGTGGAATCTATAGATTGCCTGGCACAAATAATCCCGGAGGGAATAAGTATTTTAAGAAAGGATCATGATTATTATGGTTATAAAGAATTAAGATTGTGGAACTAAAAAAAGAAACTATATAAATCTGCTGATAATTAAGCTTATAACCATGGAAAGGCCGAATATGGCGTTCAGACTTGCCATTTTATGTACAATGCCTGTCAAATCTTTGCTTTCTCTCGCAGAATGTACTGTTTTAATTCTGTTTAGAGCCAGGGGAATAGTCAAAAAGACCAGAGAGGCCCAATAAGGTAAGAGTTTATAAACTATTAATATACCCAGGGAGATATAGGCTGAGCCAATGAGAAAATAATAATAATACCTGGCTGCTTCAAATCCCATGATTACCGGGGCTGTGAAAAGACCTTTTTTCTTGTCATTTTCATAATCCCTTAATTCATTGGAATGCTGCATCCCTGTTATGAGAAAACTGACCGGTATGCCAACCCAGACTGGATACCAGCTCTGAATACCTGTCTGAATGTAATATATGCCCCAGACCATCACAATTCCCATCCAGAGAAAAATGGATGGCCCGCCAAGGCCGTAATATTTATAGCTGATGGGTTTGGCTGTATAAAAAAAGCCAGCCAGGGCACCAATACTACCAATAATAAAGATAATCCAGCCACGGTAGAGAGATAGGACTATTCCAAATGGGATACTGGCAAGGAAACAAATAATTCCTGTCCGGTAAATTTCTCCTATGCTGATTATATCTTTTACTTTATTGTAAGTGCTTAAATAATCATTATCAATCCCCAAAATGTAATCATAATAATCATTGATCAGGTTAGTACCGGTGTGGATTAGAATTAGAGGAATCATACTTAAAAGATGAAGTTTATGATTAAAACTACCATGGTAAAAAGCCAGGGCAGCACCGACACTGGTTGATACAAGTGTAGTAACAAAACCATGAGGTCTTATAGCGATAGCCCAGGCTTTTATTTTGCTTAATTTGCTTTTCATATAAGAAGTCTCCTTTATTGGAAAGATATATGTATAGATTAGAATAGCCTTAAAGAGGAGCTATTATTCATTTGTTCCTTAGTTTTATAGTTCTCATGTATTATTTTTTAAAAAAAGAGAGGACTTTACTTTTCGAGGAATAATATATATATTAGTAATGTACATATATCATTGTACAATAAAGGAAGGGGGTATTTCTTAATGAAAAGAAAAGTATTGATGACAATTCTTGTTCTGGGCTTAGTACTGTCAACTCTGCCAGTCCTGGCATTTAGCGACGAACCTGCCCCTGAAAAATGGGTATACGAGAATTTTATGGTTTTAAAAGAAGCCGGTTTACTTAAAGGATATCCAGACAATACTTTCAGGGGAGAGAACAAGGCTACCCGTTATGAAATGGTAGAGTTAACGGCGAGGGTTCTGAAATATCTCGAGGAAAAGATAGAAGTAAGCCTGGAGGAAAAGGTTTATCTTGATGAACTGGCCATGAAAGAGATATTGGCTGATCTTGTTAGCGTAGAAGGAGATAATGATCTCCAGCTTGATGCAGTTTACCAGGCTATCAGAAATCTGGAGAGAGAATTTAAACAGGAACTCTCCAGCCAGGCTCTCAGGATTACCACTCTGGAAGACGACCTTTCAGCTCTGGAATATGATATTGCAGAATTACAGCGTGATAACGAGGAATTGAAAAAAGAAGTAAGAAATGCCAGGATTATGGCCATTGTGGGAATCGTGCTGGGATTACTGGGTTTAGCAAATTAATTTAATACAATACAGGTAAAAATTAAGTAGAAGGGCCTGCAGGAGAGCAGGCTCTTTATATTGGTAACAGTGCTTATTTATAAGTTGTAGCAAAGGGTGGTTGAAATGGATAAAAAAAATAAGAGAAATATCTATTTTTTATTATTCGCAGGAGTGGTAATCCTATCTACATCAGGGATTTTAATTAGACTGGCAACAGCGGCACCATTAATTATCGCTTTTTACAGGATGTTTTTCAGTATTTTGTTTATGTCACCCTTTATATTCCAGAAGTACAGGGAAGCCCTGGTCTATTTCAAGGAAATTAAATTGCTTCTGGTGGGTTTTTTTCTGGCCGCTCATTTCTTTTTATGGACCACCGCCTTTGAATATACCAGTGTATCCAATGCGGTTATTTTTATTGCCTTACAGCCCCTTTTTACCTATCTGCTGGAATATTTTTTTGCCAGAGAGGACCTGCAGCCCGGAATCATGTCAGGTATAATATTTGCTGTTCTAGGCAGTATCGTTATCAGCATAGGTAATTTTAATGGTTTTTTCGTCAGTCTCCGGGGAGATGTATTGGCCATTATTGCTACTTTTTTTGCTGCTTCCTACCTCTTTGCCGGCAGGGGCCTGCGGGAAAGGCTGGCTTATTTTCCCTATCTCTATATAATATATACTTATGCTGCACTTTTTCTGGGCATAATGTCCCTTTTTACCCGCCAGCAATTTATAGGCCATGGCTGGCAGAATTACCTCTGTTTCCTGGGGTTGGCTCTTGGGCCGACCCTTATGGGCCATTCCATTTTAAATTACTCAGTCCGCAAATTACCTGCTACGGTAGTTTCCCTGACCATATTACTTGAACCGGTTCTGACCACTATTTTTGCCTGGATGTTGCTGGGGGAAGGAATAAAGTGGACAACACTAATTGGGGGATTTTTGATCCTGACTGGAGTCTATAGAGCCTTTCTTAGAAATCCTCGCAGGGCAGATGTGAATTAATTAGTTTGCCCTTTACCTGACTATTAAATTTTGCTATAATGTATAAAAAATATGTCTTGTATCCCTTAGGGGAACGAGAACAGGAGGGAACTAAAGTGAAGAGTGTACTGCGAAACACCAGGAGCATGACTATACTTGCTGTTATGCTCGCCATTACCATTATACTGGATGTCACCCCATTGGGGGCTATACCGTTGGGGAGTATCAGTGCGACTATTCTACACATTCCCACAATCATTACAGCACTTATTGTAGGGCCCGTAGCGGGTTTGATAATGGGGGCATTATTGGGTTTTGTTACCCTTATCCATGCCCTGACCAGACCGGTTACCCCTCTGGATCCATTATTCATTAATCCCCTGGTTTCTGTTTTGCCACGGATGTTTATAGGGGTAGTGGCCTACTATGTATATGTAGGAGTCAAGAAATTATTCAGGAAAGACCGGGCCGGTGAAACAGTTAGCACCCTGCTTGCCGGTGCAGCAGGTAGTTTAACCAATACTGCTCTGGTATTTCTAATGCTCTATCTGGTTTATGCCCAACGTGTAGTGGAGATTGTGGGGGCAGCTTTCAATGTTATTATCCTGTCGGTCTTTACGACAAATGCCATTGCCGAAGCAGTGGTTTCTGCCATAATCACTGCGGCTATTGTGGTTGCCTTTAATAATTATAGCAGGAAAAAGTAGATGAAAATTTACAGTAAGCAAGGGGCTGTCTCAGAAGGGGAGAGCCCCTTTATTTTGCATATAGGAAGGCTCCTTATAAAAAAGAGCTGGCCAGAATATCCCTTTTGTGATCAGGAGAGAATAATACTGGACAAATAGCTTTAAACATTATAAAATGATTAATGGTAGTTTATTATCTCTGGTTAATAAAGACAAATTTTAAGAAATAATATTTAGGAGGTATAGTGATGTTAAGGGAAATTGCTAATGTGGTGAGAGGGTTATCAGCAGATGCTGTAGAAAAAGCCAATTCCGGCCACCCTGGATTGCCGATTGGCTGTGCTGATATTGGAGCTCTACTGTATGGAGAAGTTATGAAATATGATCCGGAAATGCCAGACTGGCCAGACCGGGATCGTTTTATTCTATCAGCTGGCCATGGCTCCATGTTATTGTATTCTCTCCTGCATCTGGCAGGATTTAATGTCAGCCTTGATGACCTGAAAAATTTCCGCCAATTACATTCAAAGACACCTGGTCATCCTGAGTATGGTTATACTGAAGGTGTAGAGACAACCACCGGCCCGCTGGGCCAGGGTTTTGCCAATGCAGTAGGAATGGCCATTGCCGAGAAGATGCTGGCAGCAAGGTTTAATACTGCAGAAGATAAGATTGTAGATCATTATACATATGTATTAATGGGTGACGGCTGTATGATGGAAGGAGTAGTTGCTGAAGCAGCTTCACTGGCCGGCCACCTGGGATTAGAAAAATTAATTGCTATCTATGACGATAACGAGATATCCATTGAAGGAAGTACTGACCTGGCATTTACTGAAGATGTAGCAGCCAGATTTAGAGCCTATAACTGGCATGTGGTTGAGGGTGTAGATGGCCATGATTTTGATTCCCTGAGAAAGGCCATTGAAGAAGCCAAGAGTGTTACTGATAAACCATCCCTGATTGTTGCCAGAACTAAGATTGCCTATGGTGCTCCTACTAAAGAAGGATCAGCAGATGCTCACGGAGCTCCTTTAGGTAAGGAGGAAATCAGGGGTCTGAAGGAGAAAATCGGCCTACCTGTAGATGAGGAATTCTATGTTTCCGAAGAAGTAAAAGAGTTTTTTGCCAGACGGAAAGAAGAGTTAAAGAAAGTCAGGGAAGAATGGGAAGAGAAATTTAAGAGATGGGCTGAAAAGAATCCAGAGCTGAAAGAGGAATGGGATAATGCCTTTGAATTAAAGTTACCTGCCGATTTCCGTGGGAAAGTAATGGATTTTGATATCTCCAGCCCGATTGCTACCAGAGCAGCCAGTGGTAAGGTATTAAATGGTATTGCTGATCTGGTACAATACCTGGTTGGTGGTTCTGCAGACCTGGCCCCTTCAACCAAAACCTATCTGGATAAGTATGGGGCCATTCAGAAAGATGATTTCTCAGGTCGTAATTTCCATTTTGGTATCCGTGAACATGCTATGGGTTCTATTGTTAATGGTATGATGGCTCACAAAGGATTCCGGCCTTTCTGCGCTACTTTCCTGGTCTTCTCCGATTATATGCGGCCAGCTGTGAGAATGGCAGCATTGATGAAACTGCCTGTAATCTTTGTCTTTACCCATGACTCTTTCTATGTCGGTGAAGACGGGCCTACCCATCAGCCAGTTGAACATGTGGAAGCTTTAAGGATTATACCAGGACTCAAGGTTTTCAGGCCCGCTGATGCAGAAGAGACCAAAGCAGCCTGGATTAAAGCAATGGAGAATACAGAAGGCCCCACTGCTTTAATCCTGACCAGACAGAACCTGCCCTTACTTGGAGAAGGGAATGTACTGGACGGTGTTGATAAAGGTGCCTATGTAGTTAAGGCCAACGATAATCCTGATGTAGTATTGATGGCCAGTGGCAGTGAGGTTTCTCTCGCTCTGGAAACAGCTGAAATACTGGAAAGTAAGGGCAAGGCATGCCGCGTGGTATCTGTATTAGAGAGAAATGACTTTATAGCTCAGGGTAGAGATTACGTTGAAGAGCTTACCGGTAACTATGAGCAATTTAAGGTAGTACTGGAAGCAGGTACAGCTTCTGGCTGGTATAGTTTATTGGGCAAAAACTACCACATAGTCAGTGTCGAGACCTTTGGTGAAAGCGGCCCGGCTGAAAAGGTTGCAGAATATCTCGGTTTCACTGCGGAAAAGATTGCTGCTGATATCCTGGATAAATTAAATTAAAGAAATAATGAACTGAAGTGAGGATAGAAAAGATGACCTCCAGATGAAGAGGGGGTCATCTTTACTATTATCTGGTAATAAACCTGTTGAATATTTAATTTCTTGAATTAAAAAGAAAAATGTAATATGATATAATTGATAATAATTACTATTCTGTATGGAGTTTAATCATTATTCTATGACAATAGGACTAAATTTATCCTGCCCCATTTACTGCCTTACTGGAAATAGATTATAATGGAACAGGGAAGGAAATTTTTGATTGTAGTCGAATAATGTATTTAAAGCTAATTATCCTGGAGGTTTTATTAGATGAGATCGCAGGGGGACTTAATCTTTACATTGGATATAGGTACCAGGACTGTAGTCGGCTTGGTGATGAGATACAGTAATGGTATATATGAAATACTGGCTTCTGATGTGGCTGAACATGAGGAAAGGGCCATGCTGGATGGCCAGATTCATAATGTTAATCTGGTTGTTAAACAGGTTAATAGAGTTAAGAATAAACTGGAGGAAACCCTTGCTGTAAAACTTGAAAGAGTGGCAATTGCAGCAGCAGGGCGGGCCCTGAAAACTGTTGACACTGAAGATTCCCTTGAATTTACAGAGAAAAGATTAATTACTGAAGATGATATCAGGTCACTGGAATTCAGTGCTATTCAGAAAGCCAGGAGTGAGTTGCTGAGAACAGGTAGTGAAAGTGCTATTCCCCAGGATTTTCATTTTGTTGGTTATAGTGTAAAGGAATACGAACTGGACGGTATATATATTCAGAATCTGGAAGGCCATCAGGGTAAACATTTAAAGGTCAAAATTGTCGCGACCTTCCTGCCAAGGGTCGTAGTGGATTCATTATTATCAGTAGTCAATAAAGCTGGTTTGCAGGTTGATTATCTCACTCTGGAACCAATCGCAGCAGCAAATCTGGTTATTCCAAGGGATATGTACAACTTTAATCTTGCCCTGGTAGATATCGGTGCCGGTACATCAGATATTGCTTTGACCAAAGGCGGTGCCATATTTGCCTATTCCATGGTACCAGTAGCGGGTGATGAGATTACTGAAGCTATAGCAGAACATTATCTTCTGGATTATAATACGGGCGAGAGGGTAAAGCGCAGCCTTCTAGCCGGCCAGGAAATCAGGGTTCATAATATATTGAGCCAGGAAGTTTTTATAACACCTGACGAGGCTTTCCGGGTTATTGAACCTGTGGTACAGAGCCTGGCTGCCCAGATCAGTGAAGCCATCCTGATGTTAAATAATAGGACTCCCCAGGCTGTTATCTGTATCGGTGGTGGCAGTTTAACCCCTAATTTATTAGAAGGGATAGCGGAATATTTAAGCTTGCCTCAGGATAGGGTGGGAATAAAGCAATATAATGATATAAAAGTAATTCAGGGAGAGATTTCTGGAATTAATCCTGCCCAGGCCAGTACCCCTATCGGTATAGCTGTTTCTGCCCATGAGAATAAGGGTAAAGCCCATTTCCTTGATGTTAATGTTAATGGTCATAAATATCAAATTTTTACAGTAAACCGGGGGACTGTTGCCGATGCCCTCATGGCTGCAGGAATCGATTTGCGGGAAGTTACCGGTTTGCCCGGAAGGGGCATAACCTGTACAGTCAATGGAGAATTAAGGATTATTAGAGGTGAACTGGGAGAACCGGGCCAGATTATCATTAATGGTGAAAAGGCCGGCCTGGATACAGAGATTAAATCCGGTGATGTAATTGAAGTAGTTTCTGGCAGTAGGGGGAAAGATGCCAGAGGAGTTATAGGTGATCTTGTCCCGGAGCTGACTACATATAATATTAGAATAAATGGGGAATATGTCCTGGTCAGGCCGGAGATTTACCAGAATAATCTGCTGGTTGATAGGGGAACCCCCATCATAGATGGTGCTGAAATTAGATATGACAAATTTGAGACAATCGGACAGGTCATAGCCAAAATTTATAGTTTAAACCCAGCAGGGCTGAGAAACAATTTTATTTCATATAAGATCAACAATGAGGTAAGGTATATCCCCCAGGATGAATTACTTGTCCTTGTAGATAATAAGCCCATCGATTTGAACATGCCTGTAGATGAAAGCCTGGAGTATACTGTGCTGAAGGGGGAAAAAAAGACATTTACCATTAAAGACATAATGGATGCCAGTTTAAATGATAGTATTGAAATTATATTTAATGGCAGCAGGCTGAATATCCCCACCAGAGGAAAGCTTTATTGTAATGGTGAAGAAATACTGGATGATAAACAGATTAAGCATGGCGATGAGTTTGAGTATAAAGAAAAGACCATTACTGTACGTTCTGTTTTTGAATATATAAATTACAAGGTAACACCTTTTTTAAATACCTTTACCTTAACCGTTAATGGAGAGGAAGCCAGCCTGGATGATTATTTAAAAGACGGCGATAGACTGGAGTTGACCTATCGAGGGGCCAACAAATACATGAAGAAGGAGAATCTATGAAAATCTTATTGATAGCTGATAAGGAACATAAGGCTTTATATGATTTTTTTGATAGGGAAAGATGGGAGGATATAGATTTGATTCTCTCAGCAGGTGATTTGAAACCTGCTTATTTGCGCTTTCTGGTTACCATGATTAATAAACCCTTATTCTATGTTAGGGGTAATCATGATCAGAATTATACCAAGGATCCTCCCCACGGTTGTGTGGATATTCATGGCAAGATTGTAGAATTTCAAGGCCTGAGGATTCTGGGGCTGGAAGGTTCCAGCTGGTATAATGGCAAGGGAGTTCAATATACAGAAAGACAGATGTGGCGGAAAGTTATAAAACTCTGGCCCAGGCTTAAATTTGGTAACGGGATAGATATCATTTTAACCCACAACCCGGCTTTCGGGCTTAATGATGGAAAAGGCCATGCCCACCGGGGTTTTAAGTCTTTCCGTTATCTCATTGATACCTTTTCACCACGCTATTTCATTCATGGGCACCAACACCTATCCTACGCCATGCGCAACCGTATAATCCAATATAAAGATACGCAGATTATAAATGCCTATGAGTATTATGTGCTGGAAATCTGAAATTGAGGTGCATTTGGAATTGTTGAAAGGATGGGATTGTTTAAAAATACTTGCTGAGTTAGTGAAGGAGGAAAAGCTTGAGGCCTATCTGGTAGGCGGGGCTTTACGGGATATATTCCTTGGCAAAAATAATGTTGATCTTGATATCGTTTTAAGAAAGCGGGTAGCTGAAATAGCCCGCTATTTTGCTGAAAAAATAAAAGGTAGTTTTGTAACACTGGATGATAAACATAAAATATACCGGGTAATAGGAAAGGATATCTTTTTTGATTTTACTGCTATGAAGGGAGACAGCATCCTGGAGGACCTCTCCAGAAGGGATTTTACCATTAATGCCATGGCTTTTCCTATATGTTCAGGCGATAATTTTTCCGGTTTCCTGGATTTGCAAAAAGTGATAGACCCCCTTGGCGGCTTGAGGGATTTAAAGGATAAAAAAATCAGGGTAACAAATGAAAGGGTTTTTATAGATGATCCTCTCCGTTTGTGGAGGGCTTTCCGTTTTGCAACAGAGGGTTTTGTGATAGAGGAAAAGACAAGGGAATTGATCTCAGAAAACAGTATGCTGGCAGGGCAGGTGGCCCGGGAGAGGATAAAAGAGGAATTAATGAAGATATTGCAAAAAAAGGATAGTGCAAAGATCATCAGGGAAATGGAGGAAGAGGGCCTGTTTTCCAGTATTATCCCTGAGATAAAACAAATGAAAGAAACAGGGGAAAATAAATATCACCATGAAGATGCCTGGAACCATTCCCTGCAGGTTTTGAATGCCTTGGAGGAGATACTGGAGGATGGCAGGTATAATAAATATGTGGCCATTGAACAGCATCCTCTACTTAAGTTTACAGCTCTCCTGCATGATATAGGGAAGATCAATAGCAGGATTGTAAGGGGAGGCCAGGTTCATTATTATGGCCATGAGAATGCAGGGGTTAAAATCCTTAAACCTATTCTTAAAGGATTAAGATTCAGCGGGAAAGAGGTCTCTTTTGTTTGTGGGGTGGTCCGTTTCCATATGCGGCCTTTTTACCTTTATACAGCAGAGAAACTGAGCAAAAAAGGAATCCTGCGTTTTTTCCGCCAGGGGGATGCACTGGTACCGGCAATCCTGATTCATTCCCTGGCAGATAAGTTAGCTAATATGCGGAGCAATAAGCGCAGTGCTGAAATTCCTCTTTATATTGCCTTTATTGATGAACTTTTTACAAAATATGAGGATTTTCTGGAAAGGACAGAGCTTCTTTACCTGAATGGAAGAGATATCATAGCTATTACCGGCCTTCCTGAGGGTCCCCGTATTGGTGAGCTGTTAAATGAGTTAATTATTGCCCAGGCAAATGGAGAGGTGAATAACCGTAATGAGGCAATTGCCTATATTAAAAGTATAAGTGATTGAGCAAAGCGATCAGTATACCCAGTAAAGTCCCTACAAGTACTTCTATCGGTGTATGTCCAATCAGTTCCTTTAAATCCTTGATGATTAATTCTTTATCAGCACTTCTATTCAATTGTTTAAGGTCAAGGTTTCTGATGATTTTATTTAAAACATTGGCCTGTTCACCAACTGCCCTTCTTACACCGCCGGCATCATAGATTATTATCAATGAAAAGACAGCAACGATGGCAAAAAGATCTGATCTAAAACCATATCTGAGGCCGATGGAAGTGCTCAAGGTGGAAACAAAGGCCGCATGTGAACTGGGCATTCCTCCTGAACCTATAACCCGGCTGAAATTAAAGGGATATACTGTGAAAATCTTCAATACCTGGGTTATAAACAAAGATAGTAAAGATATAGCCAATATACCCATGGGTCCCTGCCCTCCTTTCGGATTGTTTTCCGGCATGGATTTATATTTATTTTATGGAAGTATCTTTGTGATATACTTATAAGTAAAGATATGCCAGTTTCCTGTGTTAATAAAGAAGAAATTTGCCTTCAGTATGGAACAGCGCAAAATTATTTTATATAATATTAGTGCTATATGCAAGTATTACTTAATAAATATTTACTGGATTATCTGGAAAAGGAGAGAGTAGAGATGGATCCATATCAATATATCAATAGTTTTGCCCGATTTGGCAGGAAAAAAGGTTATAAGCCTGGACATGAGAGGATAAATGCACTGTTGGAAACCTTTTCCCACCCGGAAAATAAAATGAAGATTATCCATGTAGCCGGCAGTAATGGAAAGGGTTCAACAGTAACCTATCTGAAAAATATTTATAAAGAGGCAGGTTATAAGGTAGGTACATATACTTCTCCCCATTTGATTGAATTTAACGAAAGGATAGAGATGAACGGCAGGAAGATCAGTACTGAAGAATTGGAGGAACTGGTAGATAAGCTTAAACCTGTGGTAGAAAAAATAAAAGATAATGGGCCGGGTGAACCAACTTTTTTTGAACTGGTTACAGCTATGGCTTTTATCTATTTCTACCAGGAAAAGGTGGATCTCCTTATTCTGGAAACTGGATTAGGCGGGCTGCTGGATGCCACCAATATTGTCAAAAAACCACTGGCCAGTGTAATTACCGGTGTTAGCCTGGAGCATACCGATATTCTGGGGAATTCTATCCAGGATATTGCCAGGGAGAAAGCTGGCATAATTAAAGAAGGGACTCCTGTTGTAACAGGTGTACAGGATAGGGATGCCCTGGCGGTGATTGAAAAAATAAGTGCAGAAAAAAATAGCAAACTGATTAATATAAATGACAGGTATAGTTATGAGCTTAAAGAAAGTAAACTTGAAGGACAGAGCTTTTTACTGAGGCATCGAGAAGGGGACCATGAAGTAAGCCAGCAGGAACTAATTCCGGAAGGCGAATACAGGACAGGAATGATTGGCAGTTTCCAGGTAAGAAATGCTGTGCTGGCCATGGAAGTAGTCAGGCTTCTCCAGGAAGAACTTCCTGTTAGCGGGGAGGCTTTACAGGAAGGTTTATTGAAGGCCTATATACCAGGCCGGATGGAGTTAATCAGGAAAGAACCTCTACTACTGGTGGATGGTGCCCATAATACTGAGGGAATGGAAAACTTCGTTTCTTCCCTTCTTACATTTAAGAAAGGGGGAGCAATAAACAATAATGGAAGATTATATATTATTCTGTCTGTACTGGATGATAAGGATTTGAACAATATGTTGAAGGCTTTAAGCCAGCTGAAAGAGTTTGAGTTAATCATCTCTGAAAACAGTAATGAGAGGGCTCTTTCTGCCGATGTAATAGAGGAAAAGGCCAGGTTGCTGGGCATAAAGAGCAAGATTTTAAAACCACTGGAAGCGGCCCTAAAGGAGGCCTTGCATAGTGCAAGTAAAGAAGACCTTATCTGTGTAGTTGGTTCCTTATATAATGTGGCAGAAATTAAAAGGTTCCTGAAATAAAAAAATAAAATCAGGCAGGTATAAATTAATATCCTCTTACATATTTAGTAATTAGAAGGGAGTGAAGGGAAAATGGACCAGAGTAATAGTATGTCTTTAAAGGTTCTGGTGATAGTATTAGCATTATTTGCCTTATTGGTGGGATATCTAATGGGTAACTGGATTATTCAACTGGTAACGGGGGAAAGCCCCAATACAGGCCGTCTGGCAAAAACCGGTAATAAGGTAGTGGAAGAGGAGATTATCCTGAAAGATGAAGAGGTTGAAAGCAGTATATCAAATAAATATTCTCTGAATCTGTCTTCTGGCCAGGAAAGAAATATCCCTCAAAATAGTCAGGAAAAGCAGGATGTGAGTAGAGAGGTTTTTGTAATCCAGGTTGGTGCCTTTAATAACCGGAAAAATGCGGAAGCTTTGAGTCAGGAATTGGCAAGTAAAGGTTTTCAGACCTTTATAGCTGATGAAAGTATCCCCTATAAAGTTCAGATTGGAGCCTTTAAAGACCGCAAAGAGGCAGAAGAGGTCGAAAAAGAGGTCAAGGCTCTTGGCTATGAGGCCTTTATAACCCACTGAGTAGTGGGCTTTTTTTTGCTTGTTTTTGCCCCTTACATATATTATAATAAGTTATAGTTATTGTTTTTATTTTCGACAAATAAATTTGTCATTTTAGATAAAATTGTATTTAAAATAAAGAGGGGTGAAAGCGTTGCGAGCTTTAACTTTTAAGCAGGGTATTTATCTGGAAGAAAATAAAAGTCTGACCAGTGATAAACCCTTGAAAAAAGCCAACAGGCCTGCACAGGTAATAATTCCAATGCAGCAACATATAGGCGTTCCCTGCAAACCTTTGGTAAAAAGAGGAGACCATGTTGAGATGGGAGAAAAGATAGGTGATATAGATGGCTTTATCTCTGCCCCCATTCATTCTTCAGTCTCCGGTACGGTCAAAGAGATCAGGACAGTTTTGACGCCGGAAGGGAAACTATGTGAAGCTGTAGTCATTGAGGCTGACCCGGAGGACAGGCTGGCTGAAGGGATTAGTGTAAAAGGAGACCTGGAAGATTTAAATCCGGATGAGATTATAGATATAATCAGGGAAGCAGGTATAGTAGGCATGGGCGGGGCCACGTTTCCTACTCATGCTAAATTGAGAATACCTGAAGGAAAGAAAGCGGAATACCTTATTATTAATGGTGCAGAATGTGAACCTTTTCTCACGGGAGATTATAGATTGATGCTGGAGCGTCCCGAAGATATAGTATACGGGATGAAAGCACTTATGAAAGCCATCGGGGCTGAAAAGGGTATAATCGGTATTGAAGACAATAAAGCTGATGCCATTGAAACATTGCAAAGGGCTATTGACGGAGAAAACAATATTGAAATAAAGAAATTAATAACAAAATATCCCCAGGGCGGCGAGAGGATGCTGATTAAGGCTATCCTCAATAGAGAGGTGCCGGCAAAAGGTTTGCCTATTGATGTGGGTGTGATAGTGAATAATATAGCAACAGCAGTGGCAGTGGCAGATGCCATAAAGAAAGGAATGCCTTTAATTGAACGTTCGGTTACCATATCAGGCCCTGGCGTAAATGAACCTGTAAATTTAATTTTCCGGATTGGTACTCCTATTGAAGAACTGCTGGCAGAGGCGGGAGGATTAACTGCTGATGCAGCAAAAGTGATTATAGGTGGGCCGATGACAGGTTGTGCCCAGCCTCATCTGGAAATATCAGCTACAAAAGGGACAACAGGTATTATTGTTTTAACGGAAAATGAAGTGGAAGCTTTTGATCCACAGCCCTGTATCCGTTGTGCCCGCTGTGTTGATGCCTGTCCAGAGTTGCTCATGCCATTGAATCTTGCCAGATATGCTGAGCATGGCATGCTGGAACAACTGGAAAAATATCAGGTGCTCAGCTGTATAGAATGCGGCATCTGTTCTTATGTGTGTCCAGCCAGGCGGCCCTTATTGCATAATATAAGGATTGGCAAGGCAGAAGTAATGGCTAAAAACGCAAGTAGTAAACAGGGGTGAATTAAATGAAGGATAAACGTTTTATAGTATCATCATCTCCTCATATCAGGGATTTGACTAATAATGCTGAGATTATGTGGTCAGTGGTGGTGGCTTTAGTGCCTGCTATTATTTCCGCAGTATATTTTTTTGGCTTACAGGCTTTAGTAATAATATTAACCAGTGTATTGGGTGCGGTAGTTACAGAATATCTTTTTCAGAAAGCGAGGGGTAAAAAGGTAACAATCAGTGATGGTAGTGCTGTTGTTACCGGAATCTTGCTTGCCCTAACACTTCCTCCTGCGTCACCGCTCTGGATGGTATTAATAGGAAGTGTTGTGGCTATCGGCCTGGGTAAACAGGTATTTGGCGGGTTAGGGCATAATCCCTTTAATCCAGCCCTGGTAGGCAGGGCTTTTCTAATGGCGGCCTATTCAAAGCCCATGTCCAGCTGGATTCTGGATGGACAAACAACAGCTACTCCCTTACCAACAATAAATACAGCATTAATGAATGCAACTACTTCTGCTACTGTAGCGGAAGTAGTGGAATTTACCTACTGGGATTTATTTATCGGCCGTATTGGCGGTTGCCTTGGCGAGACTTCAGCTTTAGCTTTATTACTGGGAGCTGCTTATTTACTTTATAAAGGATTTATAGACTGGCGGATCCCGACTGGAATGCTTTCAACTGTCTTTATATTAACTTTAATAGCCGGTAGAGATCCTCTTGCTCATCTTTTAGCCGGTGGCCTTATTCTGGGGGCCTTTTTTATGGCAACAGATATGGTCACTTCACCGGTTACGAAAAGAGGACGTTGGATTTTCGGTGTTGGTGCAGGTCTCATAGTTGTTATTATCCGCCTCTGGGGTGGCTACCCGGAAGGGGTAATGTACTCAATTCTTATCATGAATACTGCTGTACCTTTAATTGATCGTTTTACAAGACCCCGTAGTTTTGGGGAGGTGGCTTAATTATGAAGAAATCAATACTGACTTTAGCCATTCTGGGAGTAATCTCGGCCCTCCTCCTGAGCTTTGTCTATCAAGTGACAACACCTATAATAGCAGAGCGGCAGGAAGAGGATAAAAAGGTTATTATCCTGACTGTTTTGCCTGAGTCTGATAATTATAAGAGGGTAGAAAAAAACGGTATTGTTTTATACGAAGGTAATAAAGAGGGAGAAGTGGCCATGATAGCCAGTGGCCCTGGTTTTGGAGGAACGATCGAGTTAATCGTCGGCGCCAATCCTTTCCAAAGAAAGTTATATGCTGTTAAGGTACTCAGCCACTCTGAAACACCGGGCCTGGGTTCACATATAACCGGAGAGGAATTTGCGAAAAACTTTATTGATAAACCCTTTGGAGACTATCAGGTTGTCAAGAGGACTGCTGTTGATCCTCTGGAAGTAGAGGCTATTACAGGGGCAACAGTCTCATCAGAAATGGTCGTAAATATTGTCAAAAATGCCATGAATCAGATGCTGGTAGCTTATGGTTTTGATCCTATTTCCGTTACCAGTGCACCGATTACTACCGGTGCGACAGATGCCAGTACTGGTGCCTCCGTTACCACCGGAGCTACTGATACCACAACTTCTGCAACTGACACAAGTACCAGTGCTACTGATACTACCACATCTGCAACAGATACGGCTACTGGTGCAACTGATACAGCTACTTCTGCTACGGTTACTGATACGACAAGTACTGCAACAGTAACTGATACTGCCAGTAGTGCCACAGTTACTACCGGGGCAACAGATGCTGCAACTGGTGCTACTGTTACCACCGGAGCAACTGAAACTACTGGTGTTACAGATACCAATACTTCTGCAACTGCCAGTACTACAACAGATACTGATACTGGTGCTACCTCGGTTGGAGGTGAGGGATAATGAAATTTTGGAAAATCTTTAAAAATGGTTTGTTTGATGAAAATCCTACCTTCAGGATAGTCATTGGTATGTGTCCGACTCTGGCCATTACCAATGCCGCTATAAATGGACTGGTAATGGGGTTGGCTACAGCCTTTGTACTCCTGACCACTGAGATTATTATTTCTTTAGTTAAAAAATTGATACCGGAAAATGTCCGTATTCCCAGCTATGTTTTGATTATAGCAACCATGGTTACTACTGTTGATTATTTCCTGAAGGCATTTCTTCCCGGTATAGCAAGTGCATTAAGCCTTTTTATACCTCTTATTGTAGTAAATTGTATTATACTGGGCAGGGCAGAAGCTTTTGCCTCCAGGAATAGTGTCGTTGATTCCATAGCAGATGCCTTAGGTATGGGATTAGGTTTTACCGGAGCACTGCTCCTTTTGAGTTCAATCCGGGAAATACTGGGCAGTGGCACTATCTTTGGTTTTGAGGTCCTGGGTAACTGGTATCCACGAATGTCTATTATGACTATGCCAGCAGGAGCCTTTATCTCTCTGGGAATATTAATAGGTTTAGTGAATCTTGTTTCACGCAAAGGGGTGAAGTAAATGGAACAGTTTACCCACATATTATTGTTATTTGCAAGTACAGTTTTGATCAATAATTTTATTCTGGTCAGATTCCTGGGAATTTGCCCATTCCTGGGTGTTTCCAATCAGATAGGGACTGCTTTCAGCATGGGGCTGGCCACAACCTTTGTTATGACATTGACTGGTATGGCCTCCTGGCTGATTAACACTTTCATACTGGAGAAATTCGGCCTCCAGTTTCTGGAAACAGTGACTTTTATACTCGTAATTGCTGCCCTGGTACAGTTTGTGGAGATGTTTATAAAAAAGACCAGCCCTGCTTTATATAAAGCATTGGGGATTTATCTGCCTCTGATTACTACAAACTGTGCCATTCTGGGTCTGGCTTTGATTATAACAGCAGAGGGTTATAGTTTCATCGAAAGTGTGGTCTTTGGTTTTGCTGCCGGCGTTGGCTTTACCCTGGCTATCGTATTGATGGCTGGTTTGCGGGAGAATCTGGAATTTGCTGATGTCCCCGGACCACTGAAGGGAGTTCCAATCACTTTGATTATAGCCGGAATTATGGCTCTGGCCTTCATGGGCTTTTCTGGCCTGATTGCGATGTAGGGTATGTTTTGCTGTCCTGAGATATTTATGAACTGGATGTAGGTTTCATAGTAGAAGCAGATTTAAAACCCTTTTATGTTAGAAATCCTGGAGGTGAAATGATGAGTAATATATATATAGCCTCCCTGATTACCTTAGGGGGTCTGGGAGTACTCCTGGCTGTTGGACTTAGCTTAGCTGCCAGAGCTTTTCATATAGAAAAAGATGAACGGCTTGAAAAGGTAGAAAATGCGCTCCCGGGAGTTAATTGTGGTGCCTGTGGTTATGCCGGCTGTGCTGCCCTTGCTGAAGCCATAGTTTCCGGCGAAGCTCCGGTAGAAGGATGTCCCGTTGGAGGTAGTGCAACAGCCCAGGCTATAGCTGAAATTATGGGGAAAACGGCTACTGTAGGAGAGAGAGAGATAGCCCAGGTATTATGTAAGGGCGGTTTAAAGGAAACCCTGACAACTGTTGAGTATCAGGGTATACGGAGCTGTAAGGCTGCCAATATGATCAGTGGTGGAACCAAATCCTGTCAGTACGGCTGCCTGGGCCTGGGTGATTGTGCAGTTGCCTGCCCTTTTGATGCCATAATAATGAATGATAATGGTTTACCGGAAATTGATCCTGATAAATGTACGGGATGTGGAGAATGTGTAAGGGCCTGCCCCCGGAATATTATAACACTGGCACCAATAAGCAAGAGAACCCATATCAGGTGTTCTTCACATGACCAGGGTAAAGTTGTCCGCCAGATCTGTTCAGTAGGCTGTATTGGCTGCGGGATCTGTGCAAAGGTCTGTCCTGATGGTGCCATACGGCTGGAGAATAATCTGGCCATTATGGATTATGAGAAATGCACGAATTGTGGCCAATGTGCAGAAAAATGTCCGACCGGGACCATAGAATTCTCAGAGGCTCTTATAAAAGCAGTTTAAGGTATTGGGAATTATTTGAACTAACATGTATTATATTATTTTAACTGAAGAAAGAGGTACTGCTAAATTCAGTACCTCTTTAAATTTTCCAGAGGCAGGGAATCTTCTGGTATTTAGTAAAGGAGAAAGCATTCTGCAAAAGTTGACAATAATCCTTATATTATTATATAATTTATTTAAGAAAACGGTTTCAAGATTATGTATAATATTATCTTGAAAATTTTAAATTTTTATTTGCAAATTTAAATATTCTTAATACTTATATGATTTAAGAAATAATCTGTAAAGGAGTAATAATTATGAAAAAGATACTTGCTTTAGTAGGTGACTTTTATCATCCAGCTGATTATTTATCTGAGGCCCTTCAAAATACCCTGGGAGATAAGTATTCCTTAAGTATAAAAGATAATCACCAGGATATTCCCTGGAATGAACTTAATAGTTATGATGTTTTTATTCTGGCCGCTTCCGGTAAAATGAATCCGCAGGAGAGTGATGAGGTCTGGATTACTGCCAGAGAGGAAGAATTAATAGAAAAATTTGTAGCCAGTGGTGGCAAATTACTGGTACTACATTGTGGACTGGCTGATTATTCAACCGAGGGAATTCTGAGGAAGGTTGTTAAGGGCCATTTTATTGAGCATCCTGTAGAGCATCCAGAAATTATGGTTAAACCAGTGGATAATCGGCTTTTATTGGCTGAGGGTATAGAAGAATTTAAGATAGTTGATGAGTTGTACTTTGTTGATGTAGATGAAGAAGATACCACAATCTTTTTGGAGGCTGTAAGTGATGGATATGATACTGCCATAGCCGGCTGGGCTCATCAGTATGGAGAAGGAAAGGTGTATTGTTTAACACCAGGCCATACCGGAGAAGTATTAAAGCAGGAAATGATGCAAAAGTTGATATTAGATGGGGTAGAATGGTAAATATTAAACAGACATAAAAAGATACATATAAATAAACATGATAAGGGGGTTTTAATAATGAAATTTCCAGAGAACTTTATCTGGGGCGCAGCAACAGCTTCATATCAGATTGAAGGGGCAGCCTATGAAGATGGAAGAGGACTATCAGTATGGGATGTATTTACCCGTAAAGACGGTGCTATTCAAAATGGAGATACCGGTGATACTGCCTGTAACCACTATCACAGGTATAAAGAAGATGTCCAGCTGATGAAGAAAATCGGTCTCCAGGCCTATCGTCTATCTATCTCCTGGCCAAGGGTATTACCTGACGGAACCGGTAAAGTAAATGAAAAAGGCCTGGATTTTTATGATAGATTGATTGATGAGTTACTAGAAAATGGGATTGAGCCATATGTGACTCTTTTCCACTGGGATTATCCCTATGAATTATACAAAAAAGGCGGCTGGCTGAATCCAGAAAGTCCGGAATGGTTTGCTGAATATACAGATGTTGTAGTTAGCAGGTTATCAGACCGGGTGAAAAACTGGATTACCATTAATGAACCTCAGGTTTTTGTAAATCTGGGCCATAAGGATGGAGTTCATGCTCCTGGTTTGAAGCTGGGGCTGGATGATTTATTACAGATTAGCCATAATGTTTTATTGGCCCATGGAAAAGCCGCTAAGGTAATAAGAGAAACTGCAAAACAGGATAGCCGTATTGGAATGGCTCCCTGTGATTCTCCAGTATTTCCTGCAATAGATAGTATTGAAAATATAGAGGCTGCCAGAGAAGGGACCTTTTCTGTAGAGCAAAAAGGGCTCTGGGCAATAAACTGGTGGATGGATCCTGTATTTCTGGGAAAATATCCAGAAGATGGCCTGAAACTGTTTGAGAAATATTTACCGGAAATAAAGGCCGGAGATATGGATATTATTTCAGAGCCAATAGACTTCTTTGGAGTAAATATTTATCAGGGTATTTGTGTTGAGCTGGACGAAAACGGAAAGGCTATGCCAGCTAAGAAAAAGACAGGTTATCCGAGAAATGCCTACTACTGGCCTATTACTCCTGAGGCTCTATACTGGGGGCCAAGGTTTTATTATGAAAGGTATGGAAAACCTATCATTATAACAGAAAACGGTATGTCCAATGTTGATTGGGTATCGCTGGAAGGTAAGGTAAATGACCCTCAGAGGATAGATTTTACCAGCAGGTATTTAAGGGAGTTACAGAAAGCAGGAAAAGATGGTGTAGATATACAGGGTTATTTCCACTGGTCCCTTATGGATAATTTCGAATGGGCCCAGGGTTATCTGGAGCGCTTTGGTTTGATTTATGTTGATTTTGAAACAGGTGAGAGGATCATTAAGGACTCTGCCTACTGGTATAAAAAAGTCATAGAAACAAATGGAGAAGCACTTTATTAATCATACAGGAATAGCTCCCCTTATTTCTATAAAGTAAGGGGAGCCTGTTTACCAGTAAAATGTCACTCTATTAATAAAAGCAGGAATATTTTTAATTATAGAGTATATATAGATATAAAGAAAATAGACTACTTTTACGAAACCGGTTTCTATTAGCGAGGATATTTAGTATTGATATATGATAGCTAATTTAGCAAAGGAGGGAGTCTTTTGCAAAAGACAGGGCGGATTCTATATTTATTTACTCTCATTATTATGTTTGCACTAACTGGCCTTGCAGGGGCAAGCCATTCTACCTTTTCAGTACCTTATCATAGTTATACATATGATTTCTGGTCTGAACCAGCTGAGGCACCACAGGCTTACCAGCCATTAAAAGTAATATACGGATATAATCTGGGA
>JANWJZ010000024.1 GCA_025451675.1 Halanaerobiales bacterium
AGATGGTAATGCCTGGAGATAACATCGAAATGCGTGCCAAACTGATTACTCCGATTGCTATGGAAGAAGGATTACGTTTTGCTATCCGTGAGGGTGGCCGTACTGTAGGTGCTGGTGTTGTAACCCAGATTATTAAGTAGGATGATATGTATAGATCAATGCCTTGTCAAAAAGCATGTGTCTGTTTCAGGCACATGCTTAAAAAATTATTGACAATATGGATATAATATGATAAATTATTAAATGTTGCACCTATAGCTATATTCGAGGGGGTGGCACTGGATGAGAGAAGTGATAACACTGGAATGTACCGAGTGTAAGAGTCGCAACTATACTACCACTAAGAACAAACAGCAACACAGAGACCGTATGGAAACCAGAAAGCACTGTAAATTTTGTAAAAAGCACACCATTCACCGTGAAACCAAATAAAGCAAACCTTATTTCATTTACTGGCTTGATTGTAGATCAATCACAATAGAAGGCTGGAAGGCCAATACCTTTAATTTAAAATTTGAGGTGAATTCAAATGTCTAAAAAGACAGGTTTAGGCGGAAGAGTTGCCAGATTTTTCCGCCAGGTAAGAGCTGAATTAAAAAAAGTTAATTGGCCCACAAAAGAGGAACTGACAAAAAACACAGCAGTTGTAGTTGTAACTATAGTAATTCTAACAGCATTTATTGCCCTGATAGATTTAATTTTAGGAAGTGTACTTACTCCTATAATTCTTTAATTAGGGAGGTGGGGGTTCTACAACTGTAGGATCCTTTGTTATGACAGAAGAAAAGAAATGGTATGTGGTTCACACATATTCCGGTCATGAGAATAAAGTAAAGGCAAATCTGGAAAAAAGGATTGAAACCACTGGGATGAGTGACCGGATTTTTCGTATACTGGTTCCCACAGAAGAAAAGCTTGAAAGAAAAAAAGGAAAAGAAAAGCTGGTTACCAAAAAACTTTTCCCGGGTTACGTATTGGTAGAAATGATCATGACAGACGATTCCTGGTATGTGGTTAGGAATACACCGGGAGTTACTGGTTTTGTAAGCAGCGGAACTAAACCATTACCCCTGGATCCACAAGAGGTTCAAGAGATCCTGCAAGGTATGGGTCTGGAGGAACGCAAAGAACTACCTGATTTTGAAAAAGGGGACCGGGTACAGATTGTTGATGGTCCTTTTGAGGAATTTATTGGTGTTGTAGAGGAAATAAACCTACAGCAAAAAAGGGCCAGAGTACTGGTATCCATGTTTGGACGCGAGACTCCTCTTGATTTAGAGTTCTACCAGATAGAAAAAATATAAAATAGAAGGAGGGGATGAAGGATGGCTAAAAAAGTTATCGGGCTAATCAAACTGCAAATTCCAGCAGGGAAAGCTAACCCGGCACCTCCGGTAGGTCCTGCCCTTGGTCAACATGGTGTAAACATCATGGATTTCTGTAAGGCTTTTAATGCCCAGACTCAGGATCAGGCAGGTATGATTATCCCTGTTGAGATAACTGTATATGCCGATCGCTCTTTCAGTTTTATAACCAAGACACCACCTGCAGCCATACTGATTAAAAAAGCTGCCGGTATCGAGAGTGGTTCAGGCAAGCCTAATACTGAAAAGGTTGCCACCATCAGCAAAGAGGCTGTCAGAGAGATTGCAGAATTAAAGATGCCTGATTTAAATGCTGGAAGTATTGAAGCAGCCATGAGAATTATTGAAGGAACAGCCCGTAGCATGGGTGTAGTTGTTGAATAGTAAGCAAACAAAAATAAGTGGGAGGAAAAATTCCGTTAAAACCACAGGGAGGCGAATAAAAATGGCGAAACGTAGTAGAAGGCATAAAGAGCTAATGGAAAAGTTTGATCGTAAAAAACTATACGATCCAAAGTCTGCTTTTGAGCTTGTAAAAGAATTGTCTAGTGTTAAATTTGATGAAACAGTTGAACTACATGCCAGATTAGGTGTAAATCCTAAACATGCAGACCAGAACCTGCGTGGTACTGTTGTACTTCCTCATGGTACCGGGCGTACAGTCCGGGTAGCTGTTTTTGCCAAGGGCGAAAAGGCTAAAGAGGCTCAAGAAGCAGGTGCCGATTTTGTTGGTGCTGAAGATCTGGCAGAAAAAATTGAAGCTGGCTGGATGGATTTTGATGTTGCTGTTGCTACACCAGATATGATGAGTGTGGTAGGTAAATTGGGAAGAATCCTTGGTCCGCAGGGCTTAATGCCAAACCCCAAGACCGGAACTGTAACCTTTGAAGTAGCTAAGGCTATAGAGGAAATTAAAGCCGGTAGGATAGAGTACCGGGTTGATAAAGCCGGTATTGTACACTTGCCGATAGGTAAAGTTTCCTTCACAGTGGAGGCCTTACTGGATAACTTCAAAGAGATAATGGATACACTGGTACGGGAGAAACCAGCCGCTGCCAAGGGTAAATACCTAAAGAGCATAGTAATATCATCTACTATGGGACCAGGTATCAAGATTGACGATTCAGAGGTCATGACCTTAATTGGCAGATAAATTCTTGACAATAAAGATAATTCTATGTTAATATTAATTTGTTCTCTTTTCTAAAAGGAAAATAGCGGAAACCATAGACAGCAGGTGTCCTCAGGGACTTAATATCCTGCCGAGGTTTTGTGAAGATGCAAATTATAATACTATTTGCATATAGAGCCTCCTGCCTGTCTATGGGTAGGATTTTTTATTTTAAGGGGGTGAAAAGGTGGCAAGACCGGAAAAAGAAGCTCTGGTGCAGGAAATAGCTGAAAAGCTATCCTCTTCCAAGTCAGTAGTTGTTACAGATTATAAAGGACTGGATGTTGCCAAAATAACCGAGCTCAGGAAAAAGCTCAGGGAAGCAGGAGTAGAATACAGGGTAATCAAAAATACCCTGGCCAGAATTGCAGCAAAAAATGCAGAAATGGAAGACTTAAATGAATTATTTGTTGGACCAACAGCTATAGCTTTTGGTATAGAGGATGCCGTTGCACCGGCGAAAGTGCTGGTTGATTTTGCTAAAGAACATGAAGAACTGGAAATCAAGGGTGGAGCTTTGGATGGTGCTTTAATTGATGCTGCAAAGGTAAAGGCCCTTGCTGAAATTCCACCAAGAGAAGTATTGCTGGCCAAGGCTCTGGGCAGCATGAAATCCCCAATAAATGGATTTGTCAATGTACTTGCGGGTAATTTAAGAGGATTGGTTCAGGTATTGAACCAGATCAAAGAACAGAAAGCTTAAATAAAAGAAGAAAATTTAAGGAGGTTTATTGATAATGACTAAAGAAGATATTATCAAGGCGATTGAGGAAATGACAGTTTTGGAATTAGCTGAATTGGTAGAGGCTCTTGAGGAGAAATTTGGTGTAAGCGCAGCTGCACCAGTAGCTGTGGCAGCAATGCCTGGCGCAGCAGTAGCCGCTGGTGGAGCCGCTGAGGATGAAAAGAGTGAATTTGATGTTGTCTTAGCCAATGTTGGCGACAAGAAGATCAATGTAATCAAGGTTGTTCGCGAACTGACCGGTCTTGGCCTCAAAGAAGCCAAGGAATTAGTTGACGGTGCTCCTTCTACAGTAAAAGAAGGCGTCAGCAAAGAAGAAGCTGAAGAAATGAAAGCTAAACTGGAAGAAGCAGGTGCTACTGTAGAATTAAAATAATGTAGAATAAGCAAACACCCTGATGATTTTAATCAGGGTGTTTTTGCCTATAATTTAGAAAAATTTCTTGACAAGATGATATTCTTATGATAATATTAGTAATTGTCGATAACATCTGATATAATGGGTTTATTATGCATATTGCCATGTAAAAAGGACTAATTCCTATTTGTTGCTATAAAGGTATATAAGATTTATATAGATGGTTATTATATATATAACTCTTTTTTATTGCCGCATAATGGATAAATAAGGAAAAAATATACATAAAATCATGTATTTTTATTAGCGAGGTACCAAAGCCTTGCTTTATATATTACTTCTAAATTAACTTTTCTGAATCCTGGGGGGTGCAAGTTATGGCAAATTTAAGAAGAAAGCGTTATAGTTTTGCCAAGTTTGAAGATGCACTGGAAGTGCCTGATTTAATACAAACACAGATTGAATCCTATGAGCAATTCCTGAAGGAAGGTCTCAAAGAAGTATTTGATGAAATTTCACCAATTGAAGACTTTTCGGAAAACCTGGTACTGGAATTTATCGATTATTATTTAGGCGAACCGAATTATGATGTAAATGAATGCCGGGAGAGAGATGCTAGCTATTCTGCTCCCCTATATGTTAAAGTTAGATTAATCAACAGGGAAACCGGTGAGGTTAAGGAACAGGAAGTCTTTATGGGGGATTTCCCCTTAATGACTGAAAAGGGTACCTTTATAATTAATGGTGCGGAAAGGGTAGTAGTAAACCAGCTGATCCGTTCTTCCGGAGTTTATTTCGATGAGGAACGGACCAAAGATGGAAGGAGGATTATTACTGCCAATATTATCCCTAACCGGGGTGCCTGGATAGAATTTGAATATGATAAAAAACGTATCATCTCAGTAAGGGTAGACCGTACCAGAAAGATGCCTTCCACAGTATTGCTCAGAGCCCTGGGATATGGTACAGACATTGAATTATTGGAACTATTTAATGAACACGAGGTTATTCAGGATACCATTGAGCGGGATAACACCGATTCCACAGAGGAAGCCCTTATTGAGCTTTATAAGAGATTGAGGCCTGGTGAACCGCCAACAGTAGAGAGTGCCAGGAATCTGATTAATTCTCTTTTCTTTGATCCCAAAAGATATGATATGGCTGATGTGGGAAGGTATAAGTTAAATAAGAAATTGGGAATAGATGTAGATCCTGATAAACACTGCCTTGATGTAAAAGATATAGTGGAAACCGTAAGATACATGTTAAAGATAATTGATAATCACCCTGACGCCTTTATAGATGATATAGACCATCTGGGGAACCGCCGTCTGAAAACAGTGGGAGAATTATTGCAGAACCAGTTCAGGATCGGGCTATCCAGAATGGAGCGGGTAGTCAGGGAAAGGATGACCATTCAGGATATAGATGTAGTTACTCCACAGGCTTTGATCAATACCAGGCCTGTAGTTGCTGCTATACAGGAATTTTTTGGCAGCAGCCAGTTATCCCAATTTATGGACCAGACTAACCCACTGTCTGAACTGGCCCATAAGAGAAGACTCAGTGCTCTGGGACCGGGTGGTCTAAGTAGAGACCGGGCCGGTTTTGAGGTGCGGGACGTTCATCAGTCTCACTATGGAAGAATCTGCCCCATTGAGACTCCTGAAGGCCCCAACATTGGTCTGATCGGGCAGATGAGTACCTATGCCAGAATCAATAATTTTGGTTTTCTGGAAAGCCCTTATCGAAGAGTTGTTGATGGAAAACCAACAGATGAGATTGTATATCTGTCAGCCGATGAAGAGGACAAATATATAATTGCCCAGGCTAATGAGCCGATTGATGAAAAGGGGTATTTTAAAAACGAATACCTGATTGCAAAATACAGAGGCCAGATACTGGAAGTTACTCCAGATAAGGTAAACTTTATGGACGTTTCTCCAAAACAGCTGGTAGGTGTTTCTGCTTCCCTGATTCCTTTCCTGGAAAATGATGACGCCAACAGGGCCCTGATGGGTGCGAACATGCAGCGTCAGGCTGTTCCCCTATTAATTACTGATGCACCGATTGTCGGTACAGGAATGGAACACAAGGTAGCGAAAGATTCTGGAGCTGTTGTTATTGCCAGGAATTCCGGAACAGTAGTCAGGGTTACGGCTGATGAAATACGGATCAAAACAGATGATGGACATCTTGACAGTTATAAGTTGTTGAAATTTAAAAGATCAAACCAGGGAAGCTGTATAAACCAGAAACCGATAGTACGGAAAGGTGACCGGGTAGAAAAAGGCGATATAATTGCCGATGGCCCATCAACTGATCAGGGAGAACTTGCTTTAGGCCGGAATACGCTAATTGCCTTCATGCCCTGGGAAGGGTATAACTATGAGGATGCTATCTTAATCAGCGAAAAACTGGTTAAAGAGGATGCCTTTACCTCCATTCATATAGAGGAACACGAGGCAGAGGCCCGGGATACAAAACTGGGGCCGGAAGAGATTACCAGAGATATACCCAATGTGGGCGAGTCAGCTTTAAAAAATCTGGATGAGAGAGGCATAATCCGCATTGGTGCGGAAGTAAAAGAAGGGGATATACTGGTTGGCAAGGTAACTCCCAAGGGAGAGACTGAGCTTTCCGCAGAGGAAAGGCTCTTAAGGGCTATTTTTGGAGAGAAAGCCCGGGAAGTAAGGGATACATCCTTGAGGGTACCCCACGGTGAACAGGGAATAGTTGTTGATGTAAAAGTATTTAGCCGGGAACAGGGTGATGATTTAAAACCTGGTGTAAATCAACTGGTCCGTGTCTATATAGCCACCAAGCGTAAAATCTCAGTTGGTGATAAAATGGCCGGTAGGCACGGAAACAAGGGTGTTATTTCCCGTATTCTACCGGAAGAGGATATGCCCTTCTTACCCAATGGAGAACCGGTGGAGATTGTCCTTAATCCCCTGGGTGTTCCTTCCCGTATGAATATCGGCCAGGTACTGGAGGTCCATCTTGGTATGGCGGCAAAGGCCTTAGGCCTATATGTTGAAACCCCTGTATTTAATGGCGCCAATGAAGAAGATGTGGCCGATATGCTGGAGAAGGCCGGCCTGAGCCGGGACGGCAAAACGATACTATATGATGGACGAACCGGTGAGCCCTTTGATAAAGAAGTGACTGTCGGTTATATGTATATGCTGAAATTACACCATCTGGTTGATGATAAGATTCATGCCCGCTCGACAGGGCCTTATTCACTGGTAACCCAGCAGCCATTGGGTGGTAAAGCCCAGTTTGGTGGACAGAGATTCGGAGAGATGGAGGTATGGGCCCTGGAAGCCTATGGTGCGTCCTATACTCTACAGGAAATGTTGACAGTTAAATCTGATGATGTTGTCGGTAGAGTAAAGACCTATGAAGCCATAGTTAAAGGGGAAAATATACCTGAGCCTGGTATCCCTGAATCCTTTAAGGTATTGATAAAAGAGCTGCAGAGCCTATGTCTGGATGCCAAAATATATACTGAAGAAGAAAAAGAGTTAATGATAGTGGAAGATGACGATTTCGACAGTGCTGCCAAAAAGCTAGGTCTTGACCTGGAATTAACCCTTGACGATAATTCCAGTGATGCCAGGATAGAAGATTACGATGATGAAGATGAATAAAAGAGAGGGGGAGGCCCTTGTATAACGTTAACAACTTTGCTTCGATGAAAATCAGTATTGCATCTCCTGATCAGATTCGCGAATGGTCCAGGGGAGAAGTTAAAAAACCGGAAACCATTAATTATAGAACCTTGAAGCCGGAAAAAGACGGTCTTTTCTGTGAAAAGATCTTCGGCCCGACAAAGGATTATGAATGCCACTGCGGTAAATATAAACGGGTTAGATACAAAGGTGTTGTCTGTGACCGTTGTGGAGTTGAAGTTACCCGCTCCAAAGTGAGGCGGGAAAGAATGGGACATATAGAGCTGGCTGCTCCCTGTACCCATATCTGGTTTTTCAAAGGGATTCCCAGCCGACTCGGTCTGATCCTGGATATGTCACCAAGGGCACTGGAAAAAGTCATCTACTTCGTTTCCTATCTGGTTATTGATCCTGGAGAAACACCTTTAAGTGAAAAGCAATTGCTTTCTGAGAGTGAATATCGCGAGGCTTATAGTAAGTACGGGGATAGTTTTGAAGCCGGCATGGGGGCAGAGGCTATTAAAAAGCTTCTGGCCAAAATTGATGTAGAAAAAGAAGTTGAAAACCTGAAAAAAGAAGTCAGGGAAAGCACAGGCCAGAGGAAAAAACGGGCCATCAAGAGGTTGGAAGTAATGAATGGGCTCCTGAAAGCCAATATTAAACCGGAATGGCTGGTCCTGGAGGTCATACCTGTTATTCCACCAGATCTCCGTCCCATGGTCCAGCTGGACGGCGGCCGCTTTGCTACTTCAGATTTAAATGATCTTTACCGCCGGGTTATTAACAGGAATAATCGTCTCAAGAGATTACTGGATTTAGGTGCCCCTGATATTATTATCAGGAACGAAAAAAGGATGTTACAGGAAGCAGTAGATGCCCTGATCGATAATGGCAGAAGAGGTAGGCCTGTAACAGGAGCCGGTAACAGGCCATTGAAGTCCCTGAGTGATATGTTAAAAGGTAAACAGGGCCGTTTCCGCCAGAATCTCCTTGGTAAACGTGTTGACTATTCAGGAAGGTCTGTAATCGTAGTCGGCCCAGAATTAAAACTACATCAATGCGGTCTGCCAAAGAAGATGGCTCTGGAACTTTTCAAACCCTTTGTCATGAAAGGCCTTGTAGACAAGGGCCTGGCCCATAATATAAAGAATGCCAAACGGATGGTTGAGAACTTCGATGATGAGGTTTGGGGTGTACTGGAAGAGGTAATTGAGGATCACCCGGTATTGCTGAACAGGGCTCCTACCTTGCATAGACTGGGTATCCAGGCCTTTGAACCTGTCCTGGTGGAAGGTAAAGCCATTAAATTGCACCCATTAGTCTGTACGGCCTATAATGCGGACTTTGACGGAGACCAGATGGCAGTCCATGTGCCGCTATCTGCCGAGGCCCAGGCCGAGGCAAGGCTCCTGATGCTTTCCACAAATAATTTACTGGCACCTTCCGATGGACGGCCGATTACAGTACCGACCCAGGACATGGTATTGGGAATCTATTATTTGACTACCATCCGTGATGGAGAAGAAGGGGAAGGAAAACTTTTTGCGTCAGCAGATGAGGCTGTCAAGGCTTACGCTACAGGCAAAATTTCTTTACGGGCCCGTATAAAAGTGAGAATAAAAGGGAAAATAATAGAAACATCTGTAGGAAGGGTAATTTTCAATGAAGCCCTGCCTGATGATATGGAATTCATAAATGACCAAGTAGACAAAGGAAAAATCGGCAAGATAGTGGCCGATTTACATGAAAACTATGGGAATACGAAAACTGCTGAAGCCCTGGACAATATAAAGGAACTTGGTTTCAAATTTGCAACAAAATCAGGTATTACCATTGCCATATCTGATGCTTCTATCCCGGAAGAGAAAGTAGAAATCCTGAAAAATGCGGAAGAGGAAGTCCAGAAGATTGAGCAACACTATAAACGGGGGGCCATTACTGAGAATGAAAGGTATCAGAAGGTTGTAGATATCTGGAACAAGGCTAAAGACGATGTCACAGATGCCCTATTGAAAACACTGGACAAAGATAACAACATCTACATTATGGCTATATCCGGTGCCAGAGGTAACATTTCGCAGATTTCACAGCTGGCCGGAATGCGCGGCTTGATGGCTGACCCTTCAGGTAAGATCCTGGATATCCCCATCAGATCCAGTTTCCGGGAAGGCTTAAATGTTACCGAGTTCTTCATCTCTACCCATGGAGCCCGGAAGGGTCTGGCGGATACAGCTATCAGGACAGCCGACTCCGGTTATTTGACCCGCCGTCTTGTGGACGTCGCCCAGGATGTTATCATCAGGGAAGAAGACTGTGGTACTGAGGAATTTATCACTGTAAGGGCCATTGGCGGTAAGGAGCAGGAGGCCATTGTGCCCCTGGCAGAAAGGTGTATAGGCCGTGTTGCCGCAGAAGATATCATCAATCCAGAGACTGGTGAGGTTATAGTGCCCCGTAATGAGATTATCAGCAGGGCAAAGATGCAGGAGATTGAAGAATGCGGAATTGAGGAAGTTAAGATACGCTCAGTATTGACCTGTGATACAGAACACGGTGTTTGCCAGAAATGTTATGGTATAAACCTGGCTACAGGAAGATTGGTAGACATCGGAGAAGCCATAGGTATTGTTGCTGCCCAGTCCATCGGGGAACCGGGAACCCAGTTGACCATGAGAACCTTCCATACCGGTGGAGTTGCTGGTGATGACATTACCCAGGGTCTACCCAGGGTTGAGGAGTTATTTGAAGCCCGGACTCCCAAAGGGCAGGCAATTATCACAGAAAAAGAGGGCTATGTAAAGATAATCAGCAAGAAAAACATCCGCCGTATCGTAATAGAAGATGAGGAAGGAAAGAAGAAAACATATCAGATCCCCTATGGTTCCCAGATTATAGTCAAGGATGGACAATATGTCCAGGTGGGAGATAAATTAACCGAAGGACCTCTGGATCCCTCTACATTATTAAAGATTAAAGGAGAAAGAGCTGTACAGAAATATATACTGGAAGAAATACAGAATGTTTACCGTTCACAGGGTGTCGAAACCAATGATAAACATATTGAAGTAATAATCAGGCAAATGATGCGTAAAGTGAGGGTAATTTCTCCGGGAGATACTGATTTCCTGCCAGGCAGCCTGGTAAGCAAACATGAGTTGAAGGAAGCCAATAAAAAGGTTCTTGCCGAAAATGGTGAACCGGCTGAAGCTAAATCAGAAATCCTGGGAATCACCAAGGCTTCGCTGGCCACAGACAGTTTCCTCTCTGCTGCATCCTTCCAGGAGACTACCAGAGTCCTGACTGAGGCTGCTCTGGAAGGAAAGTTAGACAAATTGCTGGGACTAAAGGAAAATGTTATTATCGGCCAGCTGATACCTGCTGGAACGGGTATGCGGAGATATAGAGGGATAGATATAGTTGATGAAAGTGGGCTGCCTTTAAGCAATACGATGGAGGAAATCATCGAAGAAGCCGAGTCAGAGTAGATGTCTGGAAGGAGACACGGTCAGAAAAATAGGAACAATATTAAAGAAAACTGACCGTGTTTTCTCTTTTTATATCCGGGAAGAAAAGCTGAAATTATAATGTATATATTGTTAAAAATTTTGTTGACAAGAGAAAATAAAGGTGTTAAAATACTTAAGTGTGTGTAATTAAGACTCATCTTCAGGGAGGCTGGCTGACCTATGACTCTGGCAGATCTCACTGCAAGCAGGAACAAAGTTGTTGGAAAAAAACAGACAATAAATGCCGTAAAAGAGGGCAAGGTAGCTGTAGTCTTTCTGGCAGAAGATACTGATAATCACGTAAAAGAAGAAATCATAAAAGCATGTGAAGATAACAATATTTCCATAATATCAGTAGAGACTAAACTGGATCTAGGCAGGGCCTGTGGTATTGATGTGCCCGCTGCATGTGCTGCAATACTGAAGTAAATGGAAGGAGGTGCACATATGCCAACAATTAACCAACTAATCCGTAAAGGAAGAGAAAAGGTTGAGAAAAAGACCGATGCCCCGGCTTTACAGGGATCACCACAGAGGAGAGGTGTCTGTACCAGGGTATCTACTGTTACACCTAAAAAACCTAACTCGGCTTTAAGAAAGGTTGCCCGTGTTAGGCTGACACATGGTTATGAGGTAACAGCCTATATTCCCGGTATTGGACATAACTTACAGGAACACTCTGTTGTTCTCGTCCGGGGAGGCAGGGTAAAAGACTTGCCTGGTGTAAGGTATCATATTATTAGAGGTGCTCTTGATGCATCTGGTGTTGAAAACCGTCATACGAGCCGTTCTAAATATGGTGCCAAGAAACCTAAGTAAAGGGGGGTGAAAGAATGCGGAAGAATAGAGCAACTGTAAGAGAAATCGAGCCAGATCCTGTCTACAATGAAGTTATCGTAACAAGAATTATTAATAAAATTATGGTTGATGGAAAGAAAAGCCTGGCTGAAAATATTTTCTACAGTGCCATGGAACAGGTTAAAGAAAAAACTGGTGAAGATATAGAGATTTTGAAGAGAGCTCTTGATAATGTAATGCCTGTCCTGGAAGTTAAGTCCCGTCGCGTTGGTGGTTCAAACTACCAGGTGCCTGTAGAGGTAAACGAGCGCCGGCGAGTAAGTCTTGGTATCAGATGGCTGGTTGACGCTGCCCGTAATAGAGGGGAAAGGACAATGATAGAGCGTCTGGCCAATGAACTTATAGAGGCAGCCAATAATACAGGCGGGGCTGTCAGGAAGAAAGAGGAAGTACACCGTATGGCTGAAGCTAACAGGGCTTTTGCACACTACAGGTGGTAAAGGAATAAGTTTTTATAAGGTTATAATTCAAGAAAGGAGGGGGAATAGATGGCCCGTCAATTTCCTTTAAGTAAGTACAGAAATATAGGTATCATGGCACATATCGATGCCGGTAAGACCACTACAACCGAAAGAATCCTGTATTATACAGGGAGAGTGCACAAGATTGGTGAAACCCATGATGGGGCGGCGGTAATGGACTGGATGGAGCAGGAACAGGAAAGGGGCATCACTATTACCTCAGCTGCTACTACCTGTCAATGGAAAGACCATCGTATTAATATTATAGATACGCCCGGACACGTTGACTTTACAGTAGAGGTAGAAAGGTCTTTACGTGTTCTTGATGGTGCAATAGCCGTATTCTGTTCTGTAGGAGGTGTTGAACCTCAATCAGAAACAGTCTGGAGACAGGCAGACAAATATCATGTGCCAAGAATAGCCTTTATTAATAAGATGGATAGAATGGGGGCTGATTTCTTCAGGGTTGTAGAGATGATTAAAGAACGGCTTGGAGCCAATGCCGTACCTATCCAGCTCCCCATTGGTAAAGAAGATAGTTTTACAGGTATGATAGATCTTATCAACATGGAGGCAATCCTCTATAGGGATGAATTGGGAGTAGATTTTGAGAGAGCCGAAATACCTGAGGAATATAGAGAACTGGCCGAAGAATATAGAGAAAAATTAATAGAAACAGTTGTAGAAAAAGATGATGAATTAATGATGAAATACCTGGAAGGTGAAGAGATAAGCATCGACGAGATTAAGAAGACCATCAGGAAGGCAGTTGTAAATGTTGAGCTTATACCT
This sequence comes from Halanaerobiales bacterium, assembly GCA_025451675.1. Classification (GTDB taxonomy): domain Bacteria; phylum Bacillota; class Halanaerobiia; order Halanaerobiales; family DTU029; genus DTU029. Next base: position 12,930 of record JANWJZ010000024.1, read on the forward strand.
GTACTCTGTGGTTCTGCCTTCAGGAACAAAGGTGTTCAATTATTACTGGATGCAGTAGTTGATTATCTGCCTTCACCACTGGATGTTCCTGCAGTAACAGGTATTAACCCTGCTACCGGTGAAGAAGAAAGCAGGACTCCATCAGATGATGAACCTTTTGCAGCATTAGCCTTTAAAATAATGACTGATCCTTATGTTGGAAAACTGGCTTTCTTTAGAGTATATTCCGGTGTTTTAAATTCTGGTTCTTATGTTTTAAACTCCACCAAGAATATCAGAGAGAGGATTGGCCGGATACTGCAAATGCATGCTAACCATCGGGAAGAAAAGGATGCTGTTCATGCTGGAGATCTGGCAGCAGCGGTTGGACTGAAGAATACCAGCACTGGTGATACCCTGTGTGATCAGGATAAGCCAATTATTCTTGAGTCCATGGAATTCCCGGAACCAGTTATTGATGTTGCCATTGAACCCAAAACACAGGCTGACCAGGATAAACTGGGTGTAGCCCTGCAGAAATTGGCTGAAGAAGATCCAACCTTCAGGGTCAAAACTGATGAAGAAACCGGTCAGACTGTTATTTCCGGAATGGGTGAATTACACATTGAGATCATCGTTGACCGTCTCCTGAGGGAATTTAAGGTAAATGCCAATATTGGTAAACCACAGGTAGCTTATCGGGAAACTATTTCTGGAACTGCTACCAATGTTGAAGGAAAATATGTACGCCAGAGCGGTGGCCGCGGCCAGTATGGTCATGTGGTTATTGACATAGAGCCGCTGGAAGAAGGTGCCGGCTTTATATTTGAAAACAATATCGTCGGCGGTATAATTCCCAAGGAATATATTCCTGCCATTGAAGCTGGAATTAAAGAGGCTATGGGCAATGGTGTCCTGGCCGGATATCCGATGGTTGACGTGAAGGTTAGATTACATGATGGTAGCTATCATGAAGTTGACTCATCAGAAATGGCCTTCAAGATTGCCGGTTCCATCGCCTTTAAGGAAGCTGCCAACAGGGCAAAACCAATTTTACTGGAACCAATTATGAGTGTTGAAGTAACTACTCCGGAAGAATATATGGGTGATGTAATTGGAGATTTAAACTCCAGACGCGGACAGGTTCAGGGTATGGAACCGAGAGCCAACGCCCAGGTTGTTAAGGCTTTAGTGCCTTTATCTGAGATGTTTGGTTATGCAACAGACCTGCGCTCTAAAACCCAGGGACGTGCAACTTACTCCATGCAGTTCTCCCATTATGAACCTGCACCAAAGAGTGTTGTAGATGAGATATTAAGTTAATCAAGCCTAATTTTTGAATTTAAAATTTAAATATTTTAAGGAGGAAAGAAAAATGGCAAAACAAAAGTTTGAAAGAACAAAACCTCACGTTAATATTGGTACAATCGGTCACGTTGACCATGGAAAAACTACCTTGACAGCAGCTATTACAGCTGTGCTGGCTCAATATGGTACAGCAGAAGCCAGGGCTTTCGATACCATTGACAAAGCTCCGGAAGAAAGAGAAAGAGGAATTACCATTGCTACTTCTCACGTTGAGTATGAAACAGAGAACAGACACTATGCTCACGTAGACTGCCCGGGACACGCTGACTATGTAAAGAACATGATTACTGGTGCAGCCCAGATGGACGGTGCCATCCTGGTTGTATCCGCTGCAGATGGCCCAATGCCACAGACCAGAGAACACATCATCTTAGCCAACCAGGTAGGCGTACCCTATATTGTAGTATTCTTAAACAAAGCAGACATGGTTGACGACCCGGAACTGCTGGAACTGGTAGAAATGGAAGTAAGGGAACTCTTAAGCGAATATGATTTCCCGGGTGACGACATACCTGTAATCGTAGGTTCTGCCTTAAAGGCTCTGGAGAACCCCGATCCAGAAGGAGAATGGGGCAGCAAGATTATGGAATTAATGAATGCAGTAGACGAATATATTCCGGAACCAGAAAGAGATACAGATAAGCCCTTCCTGATGCCAGTAGAAGACGTATTCAGCATTACCGGCCGTGGAACAGTTGCCACAGGAAAGGTAGAAAGAGGTGTACTCCGTACAGGCGACGAGGTAGAAATCGTGGGCATCAAAGAAACCACCAAGACCGTAGTAACCGGAGTAGAGATGTTCAGGAAGTTGCTGGATGAGGCAGTAGCTGGCGACAACGTTGGTGCCCTGCTGAGGGGTATTAAGAGGGAAGACATCGAGAGGGGCCAGGTACTGGCTAAACCAGGCAGCATTACTCCTCACAGCGAGTTCAAGGCTGAGGTTTACGTATTATCCAAAGAAGAAGGCGGAAGACATACACCATTCTTCAACGGATACAGACCCCAGTTCTATTTCCGTACAACTGACGTTACTGGAGAAATCTTCTTACCTGAGGGTGTAGAGATGGTAATGCCTGGAGATAACATCGAAATGCGTGCCAAACTGATTACTCCGATTGCTATGGAAGAAGGATTACGTTTTGCTATCCGTGAGGGTGGCCGTACTGTAGGTGCTGGTGTTGTAACCCA
>JANWJZ010000025.1 GCA_025451675.1 Halanaerobiales bacterium
CCGCAATGGCTTCGTTGATTATCTTCTCATCCTGCTCAATACTCTCTGATTCTATGAAGGATAACTGGCTGAAAATAACCGATAGGATATTACTCAACCTGGCCTCCCTCATCTGGTTTATTTCATCAGTCTGATCTACGGATATGGCCAGGGTAGAATAGGTTCTTACCCTTATAACTTTCTCATATAAGACCCTTAATTCATCCAGGCATTGGTTGATTGTTTCCGCAGTATTTAACTTGCCCTTGAATCTTTCCTCGATTCCAGCAGCCTCTCTCTGGACTTCCTCCACGGCGGATTCATATTCTTCCTCTGTCTGGAAAAGTGCTGTTAAATCCCAGGTATACTTCTCTTCTACTTCGCTTCTTTTAAGCAGCTTTTCACTCATCTTTACTCCTCCTTGAGATATATAATGAAAAACTCAGCAATAGCTGAGTTATCGCTCATCCATATATTATCTATACTTCTCCACAAAGCTATTAATTCCTGCAAAATTCACTCAGTAAAGCTATAGCTATTCCCAATAAGACTCCTACAAAAACCTCAAAAGGAGTATGGCCGACCAATTCCTTTAAATCATTTGCCACAGCCCCTCTAAACTCTTCTTTTTCCACTAAGCTAAAGTAATTAATTATCTTCTTCAGGATACTGGCCTGTTGGCCTACATTCCTCCTCAACCCGCCGGCATCATAAATAATGATTGAAGAAAAAACTGCAACAGCAGCAAAGGCATCCGAATAAAAACCATATTTCAGGGCTATCTTCGTACTGAGGGTAGAAACAAAAGCAGCGTGGGAGCTGGGCATTCCCCCTGTACTGATGATTCTTTTTATATAAAAAGGCCTGTTTAGAAATAATTTCAAAAACTGGGTTACAAATAAAGACAATAATGATATACACAAAATTTCCATAAATAGACCTCCGGCTAGAACTCAATTAAAATGAAATATTCTTCTGGCCAGCCGGTAAACAGCTATGGCAATTTTTTGGGGGAGCCTATTGCCGCTGCTGGCCAGGAAGAAGGGGGAGCGGTACATGATCTCCTTATATAAATACCGGTAGTTTGCTTTCAAATCAACCCATAACTGGCGGTGTTTTTCAGCACTCTCCTTATTTCCATCCAGGAAAAAGAGGATGGAAACAATGACAACAACTATGGATAAATGCCGGGTCATATATTTGGCCAATACCGGATTTTCAATGCTTAATTGTTCTAGGTCATGCGCTTCCAGCATTACCTCCAGGACCCTTATATACTGGGATACCCGCTTGACCATAATCTTTTCATTTACGGACTGATCTGAACGCCCGATAAAATAGCGGTATAAATCCAGGTCCATGTAATAAATTGTTTTAACATAGGGCAGGGGCTGATAGACAAAAATATTATCTACATAAAAGGTATGCTTTGGTAAAGCCAGGCCGCACTCCTTAAGGAGTTCTGTCCTATAAATCACCGAATGCATCAGGATATACTGGGACACGCGGAAATTTCCGCAATCCTGCCAGGAAAATACCTGCTCCTCCGGGAAAATATTCGTGTATCTCATGACAGTACTGGTATTATCCAGGACGTGTTCGTAGACGTAATTATTGATGATAAGGTCTACCATCTGCCCCTTTTGTACAAAAAGCCTGATCTGTTCCATAATTTTTTGCAGGGAAGGGACATCAAGCCAGTCATCCGAATCCACTACCTTGAAATAAAGTCCACTGGCTTCACGCAGCCCGGCATTAACAGCATCTCCGTGGCCCCCATTTTCCTTATGGACAACCTTGACAATATCAGGATATTTTGCTGCATATGCGTCACATAGAACCGGTGTATCATCTGTTGAGCCGTCATTTACCAGGATAACCTCAATATCCTTGCCCCCTGGCAAAAGGGTCTCGACACAACGCTCTAAATATTCAGCTGAATTATAACAGGGTACTGCAATGGACAGTGACTTCATCTCTCAACCCTCCCAATCTGATCAGCCAGTTGTAATGCCCTTAAAACAACCTGATCCATATTATAATATTTATACTCGGCCAGCCGTCCCAGGCAATGAAGATTAGTATAGCCTGCAGCAAGATCCCTGTAACACCCGTACAAGCTCCTACTTGCTGCCGAGGGTATGGGATAATAGGCTATATCTTCTTCCCCTGATAATTCCCGGGGGTATTCCTTGACTATAGTCGTGTGATTTTTTACTTTCTGCCCGGTAAGATGTTTATACTCAGTAATCCTGGTATAATCCTCATCCACTGTATAGTTGACTACACCGTAATCCTGATAATTTTCGACAGGATGGGTTTCAAAGACAAAGTCCAGAGTACGATAGGGCAGCCGGCCATAACAGTAATCAAACAACTCATCCAGTGCACCGGTATATACGAGGAGGCCCGGAAAAATCCTGCCGGAAAATAAAATATCTCCCCCTGACAGGCTGATATATTCCTTCGCCTCTGCACCCAGCTGCAGATCAATGGCCCCGTGGTCCAATATATTCTCAAACATCAGGGTATAACCTTCAGCGGGGAGGCCCTGCCAGGTATCCTGGAAATAGTGGTCATCATGTGAAAGAAGGACTGGAACCCTCTGAAACACAGCAGAGTCAAGCTTTGTAAAATGTTCTCCCCATTGTTTGCGGGAATAATAATAAAAGTAATTATAATAGACATATTCCCCCAGTTCAACCAGGTCTTTATCCTTACTCTCCCTGAGTTCATATATAAAGATTTTCTCCCTGCCCGCAAAATCGTGCAGCAATTTCTCCTTTAATATCTCCGACCTCTCACCAAAGGACCTTTCCAGGGCAGTAAAATTAAAGGGCACAGGCATTATTTCTCCATGGATATTTGCAGCCACCTTATGCCTGTATTCTCTCCAGTCAGTAAAACGGGAAAGAAAACTAAATACCCTCTTCTCACTGGTATGGAAGATATGGGGCCCATAACGGTGGACCAGAATGGAGGCACTATCCCGGTAATCATAGGCATTGCCGCCAATGTGCTCTCTCCGTTCCAGGACCAGAACCCTGTTCCCTACCTCAGCAAGCCGCCGCGCGGCCACAGCACCTGCAAATCCCGCACCTACTACAATTACATCATATTCAGACACAATAATAACACTCCTCTTTTTACATATCATGTCCTACAAACACCGGCATTCTGCGAATTTACAGGCTAATTATAACACATCATTCTTTTTTTAGATATCATTTTCTTCCTGCACAATCCGCACCCTCGCCATACCGTGCCTATCCCCATCGGTCACTTTAAGCACAATCTCCCCGGCATCTCGTGCTTTGACAATCGCTAAAGCCTCTCCATAATAGGTATCTGTAATATTGGTTAAATAACCTATTTCATTATAAGGACAGCCATTACCCAGGGCAAGTAATTCCCCTCCGGTTAGTTCTACATGAAGGAGATTACGTTCCAGTGGTTTTATGACACCATTCTTATCTGTATACTGCAAACGGATATAGGCCAGTTTACCAGCCTGGACAGTGGGCTGCTCCGGTACAGCCCTCAGCTCTGTTTCCAGCCCGGCTGTATACAGGACTGACCTGGCAATCTCCTTTCCCCGCTCATCATAGGCAACAGCCATGATTTCCCCGTTCTCATATCTGGTTTTAAAAATAACCTTACAATCATTTCTATAAGGCTTTTTTCCAACCTTTTTGCCATTGATATATAGTGCTACTGAGGCAGCCCGTGCATAAACCTCAACTACCGCCTTTTCCCCTTCATAACCACGCCAGGACCAACTTTCAATGGCATTGGTCATCTTCCAGGCAGATGGTGAGTGTTTCTCTCCTGTGTATTTAACAGGCCGGACAGCTATGATAGGGCCTTTCTCCAATTCAAAGGCCACCCTGGTATAGGCAGCTTCTGCCAGGGGCTTGCCAGTAAGATCTATTCTGCCCGAACCAGCCGAGATCCAGCCGGCACCATGACTAAAATCCGGGGCATAATCCTTATATTCCCAGGAACCGACACCAACCTCACCGAGATAATCCATACCGGCCCAGACGAAATCACCTATAAGCCTGGGGTTTTCCCTGGCCATCTCCCAGAATTTATAGGCATCAGAACAGAAGGTCTCCGTACCGAGAATCAACCTATCCGGATATTTCTTCAAATCATGCCTGTAACGCTTAATCCCGTAATTATAACCGGCTATATCCATATTGGCAAAGGCATCCCTGGTCTTCAGGTCACAGAAATAAAGCTGTGCACCTGTTTTCATGAAATCAGCTCCCAGTAAACCGGCCAGGTGGTTATAGAATTCGCTGCCCACTTTCTTTTTCTTCACTGACCTGGCTTCCTTTTCAGCTTTTATATCATTATATACACCGAAACCTATGGAACTTAAAAAGTTAAAGAAGATATTTACCCCACAGGTAACCGGCCGGTAATCCAGGGAATGTAGATACTCTGTCATCTCTTTAGTAAGCTGGATTCCCTTTTTCTGAGCAGTTTCTGATACCTCATTGCCGATAGAATACATTATGACACTGGGATGGTTATAATCCTTATCCACCATGTCCCTTAAATCTTCTTTCCACCAGTCCATTAAATAATCTGCATAATCATAGTGTGTTTTATGGATATACCACATATCCACATATTCGTCCAGGACCAGCATGCCCATCCTGTCACAGGCCTCCAGCAGGGCCTTTGAACAGGGGTTATGGGCTGAACGAACTGCATTATAGCCGTTTTCCATCAGAATACGTATTTTCCGCTCTTCAGCCTCCGGATAGGCACAGGCCCCCAGTAAGCCATTATCATGATGTATGCAAGCCCCCCGGAGAATAACCCTTTCCCCATTGATAAAGAAGCCCTCTTTTCCATAGCTTATGGTGCGTATGCCAAAGTTTACTTCCGCTTCATCGGTGCCAAATCTCACCTTACAGGTATACAGGTTGCCCTGGCCGGGACCCCATAGCCTGGCCTCCGGTATCTCCATCTGCATAGCCAGTTCACCGCCGGTTTTCCCCTTCTGCTTCTGGACAGATCTCATGCCATCGAAAATTTCAATCTCTACTTCTCCCGACCCTTCTGTTATGACCTTTATCTCGATAATTGCCGGATTGATACTCAAAGTACGGATTTTAACCCCATTGTGCTTAATATATCCATCTCTATCGGCCAGGTACATATTTACCGGGCGATAGATACCCGCACCGGAATACCAACGGCTGTTGGGCTGTTCCTTATTTCGAGCAATCACCCTGATAGTATTCTCCCCACCATACTTTAAAAAACCGTCAACATCAACGAAAAAATTCGTATATCCATAGGGGCGGTAGGCAGCTTTCCGGCCATTTATATACACCTCTGCCCGCTGGTATACCCCTTCAAATTCAAAGATAACCTTTTTATCCCTGTATTCTGCCGGGACATGGAATTTCTTCATATATTCATAATCATGGCCTTCAAACCAGGCGGCATGTACTCCGCCAGGGCTGTCTGCACTGCGTTTTTCCCTGAGCATGGCATCATGGGGAATACTTACCGGAATCCATTCCTCATCTGAATCCAGATGCCTGTAATGCCAATCCTTATTGAAATCTATTATTCTCATCAGCTAACCTCCCTTGTCTAAAACTTAATTCTTGGCCCCTTCCGGAAAGATTATCTTAAAGATAGGGAAGTAAATCACCATCTGTACCCCGCCATTTACGACAGTAATAATTATATTATAAACAGCGGGAGCCAGATACCTCTTCAGTATTGGTACATAGATAGAGGCCAACAGGCTGCAGGTAAAGGTAATCGTAACCCAAGCAATAAAGTACCATATGATCTGGTAGGTGATATTTCCCTTTGACTTAAAAGTTATATTCCTCTGTAAGGGGAAATTAACACACTGGGCTATAAAGAGTGTAGCAGCAAAGGCGATGAAATAGCTCAACCCGCCGGTAGCATCACCGGTAACAGGATAATCAAAAACATAAGTGTCTATAATCCAGAATTTGATCCTGATTGCCTGAAATGGTATGCTGCCCCAATCTGTTAAAGAATAGATTACCCCCGGTAAAAAGGTCAATAATAAGTACTGTAATATCGTCACTAAAAGTGAGAATAAATAAAATTTTACAAACTGGAAAAGCAGCCTGGCCAGGCTGGGATGTGCCTCAGCAAAGCTTTCCCATTTCTGTTTAATCGCTAATTTTGCGGAATTCATCATAATAACAGCTTCCTTTCCAAAATTGATTTAAACAGAAAGGCATTATCTTTAAACCAGTGAGCCTGTAGAAAAAAACTACAGGCCCACTGTTGGATTTTTTAAGTTCTTACCCTTTTTGTAAAACTGGCAATAATGGAAGCCAATATACTGCCAGCGATTATATAACTGATGGAAAGGATGGTACCGACCTGTGTAGGATCACCAAACATAACTATACCCTGAAAGGCATCAACAAAAGAACCTACATTATCTGCCAGTAACTGAAACAGGGCAACACTGTAACAGGCAGTAGCTGCAACAACCAGATAATCATTATCATATAAAACAAGCAGCAGGTCCAGAACAATACCAATAATCAGTACTGCCAGAATGAGGGGATTCATGACATAATTGGCCGGTGCCCAGTCGGCATAACGGGCTGTGGCAATGATAGCCAATATACCGGAAAGAACCAGCAAATAGAAACCTATCCCTTTTTTCTTTAAAAACTTATTCATTACTATACCTCCCTTTTATAGTTGTCCTTTTCTTGCCCGGTTTTTCCCCAATGTCAACATTACAAGGCTTATTATAGTCAGTAGTGCAAACAGGGTAATCAAAGTGTACAGGAATGGCTGCCACCAGGGAGTTATAGATACAACTATAGTATTTGCACTATGTCCATTCATGACATTGCTATTGACAATATTATAAAGGATATTGTGTGCAGCTCTCCGCAGGTGAGCCAGGAGATTTCCATCATCATTGGCGCGGATTGCTTCTACAACTTTTTTGGAACTCAGTCCTGCGAAATCAAGGCAGAAGGAATCCGTACCGGATACAAACATTGAAACATAATGGGATTTATACCCCTCCTGTGCACCTGCTACTGCGTCAGTTTCTATATGTCCTCTAAAGCCCCATTCATTGCGTACAACCTCAGTATTGAGTGGTGTGCTCAGGGAACAGCCAACCAGGCCTAAACGGTTGAAGCCCTGCATCACGGAATGGGCATTTGCTTTAGCAATGGCTCCTTCAAATCCCCTTAAGGCACCTTCACGGAAAGCCTGTTCATTGAAGAAGAGGATTACACCCTGTCTATTATTCTCCTGATCGTTTCCGGCCAGGTGTTTCGGCCCGGCATTAACACCTTTGGCCTGCAATGACTCTACAAAGGGTATTGAGCAGAGATAATTCATATTGGCATCTTCAGAATAATATTCAAAGCTGCGTCCACCAAATGGTGTCCTGTGCAGGTTTGCCCCTGGTGCCCAGATTTCCACAAGACCCATGAAGAGGGCCTCTTCACCCATCAGTTCACCACGACGGGCCATAAGGTCTTTGTTAAATGTTGAAGCCAGAATTGTCTCGCTTGTATAACACATGGTCGGGACACTGAAACCATATTTCTCTTCACTGAATGATGAATTGGCTCCACCAATACCATCAGGGCCATCCCCGGCAGGAGCAGCAGGTACTCCAACGGAGGGAACTTCCTTTGTACCGAAAGTATTGGCGATAAGGGAAGCCATTTCCTCAATGGTCATCTGGTTCAGGAAGGTCTCCCACAGCGGATCATCATAGTCTACACCGCGCATGGCTACCAATGGTATACCCTGATTATCTCCCTGTATAAAATCACTGACGGAGGGTGCCCCTTCCGGTTTCCTGTAGAAGTCCGCATTTAATACTTTGATCATTTCATCTGTTAAGGCTATGCGAACCGGCTCTACTGGATATGTTCCCTGCCAGTCACTTCTGGACAAATAGGTAACTGCATCATCATGCCAATAATTGATATCTGCATCATCAAACCTGTTGGTCACCCTGACACCTGTTTTTTCTGAATATCTATATTTTGTGTCATCAAATTCTTCGGCCCATTTATAGGTCTTACTCCGGTCCCCTGCAGTAAGCTTGCCATGAACATCAACCATTCCTCTGGCACCCTTGGCGGCAAGGATATTATTTAAGGCATCATGGACATCATCACCAATGGCGATATAATAATCGCCTTCACTTAATATATAGCCTTTGGCGCCTACATAATCATAACTGGCCAGCAGGTACTTATCACACTCGATGTTAATGGTTTCAGATTCACCTGGCTGAAGTAGTTTTGTCTTGGCAAAGTCAAGCAATTGTATAGCAGATTTTTCAACCTTATTCTTCTGCTCATATTCACCATATGGGGTCTGGGCATATACCTGTACAACTGATTTACCCGGGACATCACCGGTATTCTTAACAGTAACCTGTACTTTTATGATTTCTTCTCCAACCTCAACTTTGTCCAATGTCTGCTTAAAGGTGGTATATGATAATCCATATCCAAATGGATAGATAACCTCATCTGTATAATTCCAGGGACCGCCGGTGGAAGAACCTGCTGTACCATCAGCATTAAAACGCCCCAGGATATAGTCTTCATATCTGGTTTCATAGTATTTATATCCAATATAGATACCCTCTGCCTGAACAACATAATGGGAAACCTCCGTGGGGAAGTCTGTTAACCTTGGTAATGCTTCCTCCAGGTTCAACCACTGTTGATTATTAAAACTATTATTTACGGCAGCCGGTGAAGAAAGTGAATTGGCAGCATAGGTTGTAGTGAGTTTTCCGGAAGGGTTGGCCTCACCTGTTAAAATATTGGCAACACCTATAAAGCCTTTAGCACCGGGGCAGCCAATCCAGAGACAAGCATCTACACCATACTCCTCCAGCCATCCCAATTCCATGGGGTTACCGGTATTGAGCAGAACGATAACCTTCTCGAACTTACCGGAATCTTTAATCATCTTCAGTAAATCTTTTTCTTCCTGATGTAAAGCGAGCTGGCTGATACCCTCACTGGGGGTTTCCATATGTAATTCAACTCCTTCGCCAGCCTGTCTCGCAAACATAACAATGGCAACGTCATTATAATCATTTTCCCATGAGGCTTTTAGCTCATCAGTATAGAAGGAAATATCCTCTTCACCAAGTGACCAGGCCAGTACCTCGCTCTCTGCCACTCCAAAGCTGCGGTGGCCTGTACTGCGTCTGGTAGGACTATTCTGATAAGCCTTATATAATTTGTCATTAATCCTGAAACCGGTCTCAGTCAGAGCTTCATAAAGGTCAACACCTTCTTCTGTCTGATACAGGTTGGAACCTGCAGAATTATTCCTGTATAAAGGCTGTACTACGGCATGGCCAAATAAGGTAACATTCCTTTCGCCAGGAGCCAGGGGTAAGGCCTTATTATCATTCTTTAAAAGGACCACACCTTCCTCTGCCTCCCGGATAGCCTGTTCATAGGTGTCGGCTATTAACTTTTTCAAATTTTCTCCTGTAAAATCGCCATAGGCACTTTTGTAATAAATAGTGTCAATATCTTCATCTGCATCCAGAGTAACAATCTTACTGGTTGAAGTGCCCAGGACACTGTTCACTGTACTGGCATACTCCATCGCTACATTTGTTCCGATAATTGCAAAACATAATAGGAAAACAAAAATAGAAGCCAGGCCAGTCCACAGTTTGTTCTTTTTCATTTCCTCTCTCCCCTTTCTGGCAAGAATAAAATATTTGCAAATACAGTCTAGCATAAATTTAACGAATATTTATAATTTTTACGTAAGCGGACACCTGTACTACGTAAATGGTTAGTAAAGCAGAGAAAAAACACCGGAGCCTGTACAGATTCCGGTGTTATCCAGCGACCCTATTATACTGTTTACAGTGGGAACAATATGTTGAGTTTAAAAATATTATTTTCACTCTGTATTGACATTGTACCGCCATACCTCTCTGTTATATAACGGATACTTTTTATACCATATCCATGGTAATCCTTATTTTTCTTTGTCGTGAGCGGTAATCCATCCTTAAATAGTAGAGGTTCCTCATAATAGTTGGACATATTAATTACCAGTAGATTCCCCCGGCAGGATATATTCAGGCTGATTACCCTCTTTTCTTTATTTTCAATCTTGCAGACACTCTCGATGGCATTATCCAGGGCATTGGCAAAGAGGGAATAAACATCTGCTGAATTCATGAAATTTAACTTGCTGCCATCAGCAATACAGCTTAATTTTATATCATGTTTCTCACAGTAAAGGCTTTTTTCTGCCAGGACAATATCCAGGGCTTCATTCCCTGTTTTGATGGACAGATCATAAATCATGATTGCCCTTTCTATCTCCCTGATACTCTCCTCCATCTCCTCCGGAGTAGTCAAACGCCGGAGTGCAGAAATCTGATGTTTTAAATCATGACATTTTATATTAATCAGTTCAATATTTTCCCTTGACATTTTATGCTGCTGCTTCTGGAGATGAAGAATCTGCTGCATGATCACATTTTCTTTCTGCAGTCTACTCCACTCAAACATACCGAACTGCAGCAATAATAAAAGGATACAGCAAAAGGCGTCAAAAACCAATACACCAATGGTCACTGTTTCTTCTGTACTTGTCCAAAGGTGTAAGAAATAGACTATAAATATTGAAAACATCGTGAAAACAATCAGATAAACATTCCTGACTCCTATTATCTCATCTCTGGTATACCTCTGTACAAAGATTAAATAAAACAGAGCATACAGGACAATACTGATGAGTAACTGGATAAATATAGTGGGAAAAATATTATCTGTATTATAATCCAGGCTATATACCCCTGTTGTCTTATGAAAGATCAGGGCATAAAGCATCCTGAAATCATGGATCAGATGTTGAAGGATACAGGCCGCAACCCCGTAAAAAACCAATTCCTTTAATGACGAAACATTGAAAATAAACCAGAATAATAATAAAGATAAGAAGAGCATGATTAAAAAGCCAAAAGTAAACCAGGAACCAATTCTTACTCCGAACCAGAAATAGCTTTGGGGGAACAGATAGGGCAACATACTATACAACAGTATTCCGGCAATAATTAATACTATATTCCTCTTTCGTTTTAAATGTAGGCCAAACATAAACTCGGCAATTAAGATTTGAATATGAAAGTTATGTAAAAAGGTGAAAGCCTGGGTTAATATATTCATTAAAAACCACTTCCCATGTAATCAGTCAGTCTCTGCATAAATTCCCTTTTCCTACGCCTACTAACCGGAACCCTGTCCTGGCCTACAATAATATAATCCTTATGAACTTCCAGCACATACCTGAGGTTGACAAGATAGCTCTGGTGACACCTTACAAAATTATGGGGCTGCAGTTCCTCTTCCACTTTGTTTAACTGGCCATATGTTTCATGTTTTTCATCTTTGAGGTGATAGGTCAGCATGTGGTTCATGACTTCAATATAACGAATATCTCTCACAGATACTCTCCTGATAGACTCACTCATATTAATAGTTATCTTAACATCCCTATGTTTTTTATAATAATCAACGGCTTTTTTAAATTTGATTTCAAAATCATAGTATTGGACTGGCTTCACCATAAAATCCAGTGCATTGACTTCATATCCTTTGATGGCATACTGGGCCATATTGGTAATAAAGATCAGGGCAAAATCCTGGTCCCATTCCCGGAGTTTTTGTGCCAGTTTCATCCCGTCTATATAGGGCATTTTAATATCCATTAAGATAAGATCATAGACTGGCTTTTCTTCGAGCAGGGCCAGGCCGTTTTCGTAATAATCACAACTGTAATCCAGATGATATTGCTGGCTATATCTTTCAATATAATCCTCCAGTTTTCTGGCATATTTAACATCATCTTCAACGATTGCAATCCTCAGCATTGCCCATTACACCTCTTTTTAAGATACAGATGCCTGGTTATACTTCTACAAAAGTTTCCGAAATCCTGTTTCAATATGTCGTAATAGAAATTTAATTGTCTATTTTTGTACTTTTTAAATAAAAAATATCCTGGAATTTCTTCCAGGATAAATTGATGACTATAATTTTCAACACCCAGGTATTCCTTATATGCCTCAAGATTCCAATTGGTTTCAGGATAGTTGTAAGACCTATTTAAATAACACTATTCAACATTATATTATTATAAAATTCCTCCATATATTTTCCTGCATTTCCACCCATTACTTCATCCCAATGCTCACTCTCATAGACCCTAATAAGTTTTGATGCATAAAGCTTTGAAGCACAATTAATCATATAAATGGCATCCTTTACGCATTTTGCCATATATAATTTACGTTTATATGTTGCATAAGCTCCAAGAATAATAAAAAGTGTACCATTAAAAATAATAGTGCTCTCATTTATTTTAAATTCATCATTATTATTATTATCTATAGCTTCTTTTCCAATCCAACCTAATTTATTAGAGACATTTCGAATTATATCATCTACACCATTTTCTACTCCCTTCATTCCCGTTGCAAAGAACGCTTTATTTACTTCAAGTAATAATTCCGTTTTTTTATTAATTAATCTACTCTTATCTTTCATCTCATTCAAGTTGTGATTAATGCTTATCGCAAATTCAATGAGCTTTTCATATACAGTTATAATATTTAATTCTTTATAAATATTAATAAATCTCAAACAAAGATCATGAGATATTTTATCTTCCTTATCCATTTCCAAGAATAGATCCTGAAATTGCTTTAAAATAAGATGAAAAATCTCTGGCTCTTTATTGAAAACGCCATAATATAACACATCTTCATATATCCCAATAAATTCCTCTTGTTCCTGCCTATCAGATTTACTATAAAGCATCACAATCTCTTTTAATTTATCAAATAAGAAAAAACTAACCACTCTGTTTTTAGTAATTAGAGTTCTTCGGAGTAAGTTTCTAAAACCCTCCTTTACTCTCTCAATTGTATCCTGAGACTTCAAACCATTTTGCTCTAACATTTGTTTATAATCAGGAATAAAAGCAGTTGAAAAACTATCTTCCAATTCAAGTAAATTAAGAACAAAATCATATTTGTACTGATTAACCAAATTAGTTATTTCCTGTTTATTACATTCTTTGATTATAAAATCAAAACCAACAATTATATAACGATAAAGCTCTCTTTTATTATATCGAAAGCCTAATTTCCCAATTTTCTTTAAAAATTCTATATTATGTATAATGATTTTATTTTTATCTTTATTAATTATTTTGTTTGTATGATAACTGTTAAAAATTTGAAAGTACTGAGGCTCCCCCATTAAGCTGTCTAATTTAAGCAAGTAATTATTTCTATTTCTCTAATTTAATATAATCATGTTCCCAGGGCACATAATTTATCCTGGTAGGTATTGTCACCCTGCCTAAACCAAAAATACCACCAGCATTAATGGAACTGTCCAGATAAGTAACATATTTCCCATCCTTTTCACCGAATACTTCCAGGATAACCATAATTTTATCTCCACCACCTGTACTGAATTCCGTTGATAGGATGTTTAACCCTTCAGGATAATAACAGGTCCAGGCCTTATCTGCCACAACAGGAGTATTATATATTTTTATTAATATTACAAGCAGAATAACTACTAAAAATACGAAACCTATCCACTTCATACCCTTCTTTTTAA
>JANWJZ010000026.1 GCA_025451675.1 Halanaerobiales bacterium
AGGGAGAATACTCTCCCTCTATTTTATTAACTATAATTAACACAAATATATTTTAATTTACATTTACAGTTATGTCGCCATTTGTATTAATTTCTACTTCATAACTTTTCCCTTCTGGATGTTTAGGCCATTCATCGAGATAAGCTCCCCAATTACCTGATGATTCATTCCAGATTACTGATGCACTCATAGTTCCACTATGCTCTGCATAATACATGGCTGCTGCACTCTTCAGTATCCTCCGGTTTGCCTCATCAGTTCTTTGCTGGGCAGTTTCGGTAATATTACCCATCCTGGGTATGGCCAGAAGGGCCAATATACCTAATATGGCAATTACAATCAGTAGTTCAATTAAGGTAAAACCCTCTTCTCTTTTATAAATTCTGCGCATAAACCTACTCATAAATTATACCCCCCTCATTGTTTTTTTAAGAACATATAAAATCATTAAACACTATATTAATAAACCACCCCCTTTTAAAATCTTTTCCCGGCCATTTTTGCAAAGAATTTTCTCCTACCTAAAACTGCTGGTACATCTCAAACATCGGTAGTACAATGGAAATTACAATAAAACCAACTACACCTGCCAGAAATACTATCATCACTGGTTCAATCAGGGAGATGCTACCTTCTACTGCATTTTCCACTTCCCGGTCATAAAAGGTACTGATTTTTCTCAACATCATCTCCAGGTTACCGGACTCTTCGCCGATCTTCACCATCTGGACTACCATGCTGGGAAATTCCGGCGAATCAGCCAGCGGGCGGGAAAAACTGATCCCTTCCCTCACCTGGCCCCTGGCTTCAACCAGGGCATTTGCATAAACTTTATTCCCTACAACATCTTCCACTATACTCAGAGACGTAATCAGATCTACACCGCTTCCCAACAGTATGGCCAGCGTACTGGCAAAACGGGAAAGAAATACCTTCCTCATCATATTCCCGATTACCGGTATTTTTAAGAGCAGTTTATCCAGCTGATATTCCCCATCTGGTGTTTTCCTGTATGCATAAAAGGCTGTCACAAGGCCGCCAACGATAAGAAACAGCACCCACCAGTATCTCTGTAGAAAATCACTTAAACCTATTAGAATCCTTGTCGGTAAGGGTAAATCCGAACCAAAGCTGGCAAACATACCTACAAAAGTTGGCACTATTTTGACTACAAGGAATATTACGACTAATACAGCAACAACCAAAATAGTGATAGGATAATAGAGGGCTGACTTTACCTTGCCGTTTATCTCATCCTGCCTTTCATAATGCTCTGCCAGCTGGTTGAGGACTGTATTCAGGACACCACCGGTCTCACCGGCCCTGACCAGCTGGCAATAGAGTTCCGGAAAAACCTTCGGATGCTTGGCCATGGCATCGGACAGACCAGAACCGGTCTCAATATCTTCCTGTATCTGCCTGATAACCTCTTTTAATTTGGGGTGTTCTGTCTCTTCATAGAGGATATTAAGTGCATCTATCAGGCTGATACCTGCATCAATCATGGCCGCAAACTGATGGCTGAATATGGTCAAATCCCTTGTTTTAACCCTGCCTGTCGACTGAAAGAGATTACCGAGTTCTTTTTTTTCCTGGACCTCTTTGATAGAGGTAATATAAAAACCACTTTCTTTTAATTGCCGGGCTACCGTGCTGCTGCGTTCTGCTTCAATCCGGCCAGAAATCCTTTCTCCGCCCCGGCTGACAGCTTCATATTCATATACGGGAGGCATTTATTATCTCCCCCTTTAACTGATTCGGCCTAGCCTATTCTTCACATATTCAGGATTAGTACATCTTCTTAGTAATGTCTCCATAGAGATTATTCCTCTTTCATAGAGGTGGATTAAGTAATTGTTCATGACGATCATGCCGTATTTACCACCGGTCTGCATCACTGTCTCCAACTGGGCACTATTTCCTTCCCTGATTATATTCCGGACAGCCGGTGTTCCGATCAGTATCTCCAATGCAGCAACCATCCCTTCCCTGTCAACCCGGGGTAATAGTTGTTGGGCGATTACCGCATTCAGACAGGAAGCCAACTGGATACGGACCTGCTGCTGCTGGTGGGCCGGGAAAACGTCAATAATACGGTCAACAGTCTTTGGTGCGTCTGTGGTATGTAAGGTGGCCAGCACCAGGTGGCCGGTCTCGGCCGCCTCCAGGGCGATGGAGATGGTCTCCAGGTCCCGCATCTCACCCACCAGGATAACGTCCGGGTCCTGCCGGAGGGCCGCCCGCAGGCCATCCACAAAGGTTCTGGTATCAATACCAACTTCTCTCTGGTGCACTATACAATTTTTATGTGTATGTAGATACTCTATAGGATCCTCCAGTGTCAGGATATGGCAATTTCTCTTTTCATTGATCTCATTGATCATCGCAGCCAGGGTAGTGGATTTTCCGCTACCGGTAGGGCCTGTACATAAAACCAGCCCATTCCTCTGTAAGGCTATCTGTTTCAATATTTCCGGCAGACCCAGCTCGTCAATTGACGGGATTTTGGTCGGTATTACCCTCAGAGCCACACTGATTGTACCCCTCTGCCGATAGGCATTTACCCTGAAACGGGTCAGGCCGGGGATACTAAAGGAGAAATCCAGTTCTCCCTTTTCCTCAAATTCTTCTAATTGTTCTTCATTCATCAAAATCCGGAGAATTTCCTCCATCTTTTCATTGGTCAATACTTCGGGATAGTTACTGTACTCCCTTAATTCACCAGTTTTCCTGACTATAGGTTTTGATTTGACTGTCAAATGAATGTCAGAAATGTTGCCTTCTTCTACTACAGTCCGGAAAAAATCCCTTATATCCATTTTTTCTTCCTCCTACACAAGAACTCTTACCAATTCTTCATAGGTGGTAATTCCCTCTTTATATTTATAAATACCATCCTGAACCAGTGATGTCATGCCGCTCTTTATACAGTAATCTTTTATCTCTGGCTCATTGGCTCCCCTGACTATTAATTCTTTAACTTTATCATCAACGACCAGTACCTCATGGACAGCGATACGCCCCCTGTAGCCGGTAGAATTACATTTGCTACAGCCTACTGCCCTGTAAAACCTGTCCTTTTCCTCTATTTCACCCAGCAAGACCATTTCATCGGGAGAAGGTTCATGCCTTTCCTTACAGCTACCACATACCCTCCTTATCAATCTCTGGGCAACCACACCAATAACTGTCGACGCAACCAAATATGGCTCTATTCCCATATCCACCAGGCGGGTTATAGAACTGACCGCATCATTTGTATGTAGGGTGCTGAGAACCAGGTGCCCCGTCAGGGCAGCCCTGATGGCAATCCTGGCTGTCTCTTCATCCCTGATCTCTCCAACCATGACTATATCAGGGTCCTGTCTCAGGATGGAACGCAGGGCACTGGCAAAATCCAGCCCTACCTGGGGATTGGCCTGTACCTGATTAATTCCATGTAGCTGGTACTCCACCGGGTCTTCGATGGTAATGATATTCTTTTCCGGCGAGTTAAGATAATTTAATGCTGCCGACAGGGTAGTAGATTTACCGCTGCCCGTTGGTCCGGTAACCAGCAGGATTCCATGAGGCCGCTCAATGAGATTTTTAAATCTATTCAGATTATTCCTGCTAAAGCCAAGTTTCTCAATATTTATAAGGCTTGTATCTTTCGTCAGGAGACGGATTACAACCTTTTCACCGAAAACTGTCGGCAAAGTTGAGACACGGAGGTCTATCTTCATCCCACCCATGTTGACACTGATACGGCCATCCTGGGGGACACGTCTCTTGGTTATATCTAGATCAGCAATTATCTTTAAACGAGAAATTAAGGCAGACTGGGTATATTTAGGAGCTGTCATGATTTCATTTAAGACACCATCTATCCTGTAGCGAATCCGCACCTCATTTTCCATTGGTTCAATATGGATATCACTGGCATTCATCTGAATGGCCTGGCTGATGATATGATTGGCCAGCCTGACAATGGGAGCATCCTCCACCATTTCCTGGAGTTCATCTATTTCCGGCTCTTCATCTGCCTGAAATTCGATATCAAGACTGGCAATAATATCGGTAGTATCCTCTTCCCCAAATGCATAAACCTGGGTTATCGCCCTGGCAATCTCCTGGGCGGTAGCAATCCTGGGTTCCACCTTCAGGCCTGAGGTCATCTCTATATCATCTATAGCCACTACATTAGTCGGGTCACTCATGGCTACCAGCAGCTTGTCGCCTTTTTTTTCCAGGGCCACAACATTATGCCGCCTGGCGATATGTTCCGGTATATAGCTAGCCAGTTGCGGGTTGATGATATAGTTACTCAATTTAACATGAGGTACTCCTAATTGAAATTCCAGGACCTGAATTAAGTCATCAGGCTGGACATAGTTCAATTCAACCAGTACCTCACCCAGTCTTTTTTTGGTTTTCTGCTGATGTTTAATTGCTTCCTCTAGCTGTTTTGGAGTTATATAGTTAAAATCCAGGAGCAATTCACCCAGTCGTTTAGTTTTAACTTTTTCCATCCTGTATACACCTGTCTTTTTTTTAGATTATGGGTAACTTTATTGTTATTATTCGCCAGATAATTAAAAAATCCTTTTTTGTTTACTTAATTTCCTTTTATTTTATATACTTTTTTACCAGTTTCCACCAATTAACCGGATCAACTTCATGACCAGTCCAGAGGCGGAAGGCCTCTATCCCTTGATAGATCAGCATACCCAGTCCATCCAGTGTTTTCGCTCCGGCTTCTTTTGCAGCTTTCAACAGACAGGTTTCCCGGGGATTATAGACCAGATCGACAACTAACATGCCCTCATGGAGGAACTCACCAGGGATTACCGGGGCCACTTCCTTCTGTGGTAACATTCCCACCGGGGTAGAATCTATCAACAATTCTACCTCCTCAATATAGGATTTATAGGCTTCCGCTTCCAGGGCAAGGGCCTTTATCTCTATTTCAGGATAATATTGCTTCCATTCCTCAGCCAGTTTTTCCGCTTTAAGAAGGTTACGGTTCAGGACATAAAGGCTGACTGCACCCTCTTCCAGTACTCCTATACCGGCGGCCCGGGCTGCCCCGCCGGCTCCAACAAGCATTACCTTCTTTCCCTTTATGACAAAATCGCCATCCTCTTTAATCATCCTGATCAGACCTGCCAGATCAGTATTATAACCGGCAAAGACACCCCCGTCGTTGACTATGGTATTAACAGCACCAATCCTGGCTGCCAGGGGGTCAACCCTGTCCAGATAGGGGATAACCTCCTCCTTATAGGGTATGGTGATATTCAGGCCCCGGACTTTGATAGCCCGGAAGCCCGCCATGGCAGCAGGAAATTTATCCCCTGTCACGGGAAAGGCCAAATAGACATAGTTTAGCTTTTCTTTTTCAATTGAGCTATTATGGAGCAAGGGCGAAAGGGAATGGCCCAGGGGATATCCTACAATACCCAGGA
>JANWJZ010000027.1 GCA_025451675.1 Halanaerobiales bacterium
AGGGAACTGCCAGGTGGAAAAAATGTAGAAAAAAGAGATGATAATACCCTTGTTGCTACTATAGCCGGACAGGTTGTAGTAGATGGGAATCGCATTAATGTTTTGCCTGTCTATGAGGTAAATGGAGATGTAGATCTAAGTACCGGTAATATAGAATTCGTAGGGAATGTCCTGGTAAAGGGCAATGTAATGGAAGGATTTAAGATAAAGGCCAGTGGGAATGTTGAAGTATGGGGCCATGTATTTGGAGCAACTATTGAAGCAGATGGGGATGTTGTAATCAGAAAGGGTTTTGTAGGCAGGAATAAAGCCCATATCCATGCCAGGGGTTCTGTACAGGTTAAATTCATAGAGAATGGTATTGTTAAAGCTGATAAAGATATAATTGTATCTGATGCAATTATGCATAGTAATATAAGTGCGGGTGAAATGGTTCAGGTCACCAGGAACAAGGGCCTGCTGGTAGGCGGGGTGACCAGGGCTGGCCGTTTAATTGAAGCGAATATTATTGGTTCCCATCTGGCTACATCTACGGAACTGGAAGTTGGTATTGATCCAGAGCTGAAGAATAGGCTAAAGGAAATGGAGGAAGAAATTCAAAAAAGCAGGTTAAATTTGGACAAGACCTTAAAGGCCATCGATATTCTGGAAAAATTGAAAAAACAACAGGGAGAATTGCCTGAAGAGAAAAGACTGATGTTACTGAGGTTACAGGCTACCGCTGCTAAACTACAGGAAGATATTGATAAGAGAAAAATAGAGTATGATGAGGAAAAGAGCAAACTGGATGAAACGGATAAAGGGAGAATTAATATTTATAAAATGATCTATCCCGGAGTCAAGATAGTTATTGGGAAATCCGCCTATAATATTTATAATACCATGAACCGGACCAGTTTTATTGAGGAAGAGGGAGAGGTCAGGCAGATAACCTTGTAGGTGGTGAGTATTGAATGAGCCAGCCTATCGATCCCAATACTAATCTACCCATGTCCCTGCGGGTTGAAAGAATTCAGCAACTTAAACAGATACAGGTACAACAGGAACTGGACTATACAAACCAGGTAATGGCAGCAAGAAATGAGAGACGGCAGCAACAGGTAACCAATAATGAGGAGATAGAGAGAAGCAGAATAAGGGAAAGGGAGCAGGGCGGAAGCAAAACAGCTGAAAGAGAAGAAAAGAAGAAAAAGGATGGGCAAAGGGAGGATAAGGAACAGAAGAGCGGAGGAGAGAAAGGGCATATTATTGATATCAGGATTTAAAATTTTCAGGTTCAGGAGTCGATTTTCTATGAATTGGATAATTAGCGGCGTTTTACTGATAATAATAGGAGTTTATTTGAAATACCAGGAATACCAGGCAGGAAATCCTGTAATCATTGATGAATATCTGGAGAAGGGTAAAAAACTGCAAAATCTTAACGAAGAACTGGAAGAATTAATTCAATCTATCGAAGAAAAAGAAAAAGCCCTGCAGATTAAAATAGATAATCTACTTCAGCTGGAAGATAAACTTCTGGAAAAAAGCAGTAAAGATCCGGCAGAAGAAAAGGAGCAAACTGAATTTAAGGAGCTACTCAATAGAGAATACAGCCTGGCGGAAGAAGAGGAGAGCCTTCCCGGGGAACCGGTTGTTGGCGGTATCAGTGGAAAATATCAAGAGGTTCTACAACTGGCCAGAGAGGGTATGGAGATAGATGAAATTGCCAGGAAATTAAATCTGGGTATCCGGGAGACCGGTCTGATTCTAAGATTATATCAGAAAGAAGAGGATAGCCTTGTTTAAAAGGAAATTTTCTCGGCAAATTATATCGGATTTTTTCATTGCACTGGGATTTTTTCTCCTCTTCCTGGGATTATTTAGCCTATCACAGGGCAAGGTTTTTCAGCAGAGTAATGTTATAGAGGATAAAGGGATTTTAGAGAACAAAGGTGTTATTCAAAATAAGGAAATTCTCACAGCCGGGCTGGAGGCCAGAGAAAGAGAAATCGGTTTTCAGGATATAGTCCTGGAATTGCCGGAAATACCGGAAACACAGGAAACAGACGAACTTCAGGATACGAAGCTGTTATCTGAAGAATTGGTTTTAGTGAGAGACGGGATAGAGGAAAATGTCCTGGAAACTATATCTGAAAATTTATCAGTTAATCTAGCAGAGGATATTGAAGAAAGAACAATAGCAGATACAAAACCAATTACTATAATAATTCCGGAAGGCAGTACTGGCCGGCAGGTAGCCAGGATTCTGGATGAGGAAGGTTTAATTCCCTTTGATGATTTTATTAAATTATTACTTTTATTCGATATAGAGACCAGAATAAAAGCTGGTGAATATACCTTCAGTAGTGAAAACGGGATTGTTGATATATTATCAGAGATACTGATTAAAAGGAGGTGAAAGGATGTTTAAGGGAGTTTATACTGCTGCTTCCAGTATGATAGCCTTACAGGAAAAGATGAATCTTATTTCCAACAATCTGGCTAATGTAAGTACCAGTGGTTATAAGAAGGATGAGGGGATTCAGGAATCCTTTCCGGAAATGTTAATCTCCAGGCTGGAGAAGGGACAAAGAAGCAGGGAACTGGGCCCATTGGGTACAGGAGTGCAGTTACAACAGACCTATACTGATTTTAGCCAGGGGACATTGCTTTATACCGGTAACAAACTGGATCTGGCCCTTGAAGGAGATGGCTTCTTTGTTGTCCAGACACCAAACGGCCTTAGATATACCAGGAATGGTAACTTTACCCTGAATGAGCAGGGAATTATCGTGACCAATCAGGGATATCCTGTATTGGGAGAGGATGGCCCTTTACAGACAATTCCTGGCAGGGGGATTACAGTCAATGCCAATGGGCAGTTGTACTTCGATGGAATACAGGGAGGCCGGATCCTGGTCGTGGATTTTCCTGAACCTGCCTTACTGGACAAGATAGGGGAAAATCTTTACTCCAGTGATTATGAGCCAGAAGTGCTGGCAGGGAATTTTGCCATCAGGCAGGGCTTTCTGGAAAACAGTAATGTTAATATAATCCAGGAGATGGTGAAGATGATCCAGGTGAACCGTCATTATGAACTGAACCAGAGAGTCATTGCTACCTATGACGGCACCATGGATAAGGCTGTTAACAATGTCGGTAATATTGGTTAAACAGGTTTTATATAAACAGCTGGACCTTTTATAAGGGGGCTGTCTGGTTGCGGATTGACGGAAGCGACCGTATGGATAATTAACTGAAGTCATGGTTTATAATAAAAATTTAAAAGGAGTGGTCTGAAAGTGATCAGTGCTTTATGGACAGCTGCAACTGGTATGAAAGCTCAGCAGACTAATATAGATGTTATTTCCAATAACCTGGCCAATGTTAATACAACTGGTTTTAAAAAGAGCAGGGTAAATTTCCAGGATTTGATGTATCAGCGGGTCAGGGAAGCAGGAACATTGAATGCTCAGGGGGCCCAGGTACCACTGGGTATTGAAATTGGACATGGTGCCAGAGTTTCTGCTACCCAGAAGATCTTTACAACCGGTGACTTACAGAATACAGGAAATGCCCTGGATATTGTTATTGAGGGTGACGGATTTTTACAGGTCCTGCTTCCTGATGGAACAGTTGCCTATACCAGGGATGGTTCTTTGAAGATGGATAGCACCGGCAGGATTGTTACATCAGACGGCTATCCCATCCTTCCGGAGATTTTCATACCACAGGATACGGTAGAAATCAGCATAACCACAGATGGTACTGTTTCAGTGCAGCGCGGCGGAAATGCCATGCAGGAACAGGTTGGCCAGATTCAATTGGCCCGTTTCTCCAATCCGGCTGGCCTGAACAGTCTGGGCCGAAACCTTTTTGGTGCTACAGTTGCTTCCGGAGAACCGATGATTAATAACCCCGGGGCAGAAGGTTATGGTACCATCATCCAGAATTTCCTGGAGATGTCCAACGTTCAGGTAGTAGAAGAGATGGTAAATATGATTGCTGCCCAGAGGGCCTATGAAATAAATTCAAAAGCCATTCAGGCTGCAGATGAAATGTTAGCCACTGCCTCACAATTAAGACGCTGATGATAAGGAGTAATCTATGAAGCATTTTAACAGATTTAGTAAAGTCTTTTTCTTCCTGCTGATGCTTGTTCTGCTGGCCAGTGATAGAGTGGGAGCGAATCCTATCAGGATAAGCATACCGGAAAAGGTCGGGATCAGTTCAGAGTGGATTACCCTGGGGGAAATAGCTTCCATTACCGGGGCCAGTGGTCAAAAACTGGCCAGTTTACAGGCAATTAATCTGGGCAAGGCTGTTTTTCCAGGCTATAGCCGGGAGCTTTACCGGGGGCAGATTGAACTGGTTTTAAAGAATGAGGGTTTTTCTCTGGATGACATAGTCCTGGATTGTCCGGAACGGATAATTGTTGAGACGAAAAGCAGGAAAATAGACGGGGCTGATCTGGTAGAGGCAGCAAAAAAACATATAATTGAAGCATTGGATTATCCTGCAGCGCAGATTATTGTCAGGGTACGGCAGCAGATTCCTGAGATAATACTACCAGATCGCGATTTCCAATTAAAATTTGAAGGGTTGCCTGGGGGAAGCAGGATTGGAAACATTACACTACAGGCCCACATAATAATAGATGATCTCGTATACCGGAGGGTATACCTGCCCTTTGAGGTGTTGGTTAAACAACAGGTTTACCTGGCCAGAAGGCCTATAGGTATCGGGGAGACAATCAATCCAGAGGATTTTGTCTTAACAGAAATTGCTGTAGGAAATATAGCGGGGGATATAATAACTAATCTGGATACACCGCTGGTGACATTCGGAATAGTGCGGACTCCTATTCCACAGGATGCTGTTTTAACCAGCAGATATTTGCGGATGCCTGATTTGATTAAGGCCGGGGATGAAGTACAGGCAGAGGTTATTATTGGTAATGTAAGGGTTTCTGTAAAGGTCAAGGCCAGGCAAAATGGTAAATATGGTGATTATATTATAGTTGAGAATACTGGTACGGGCCATAGGTTTAAGGCACAGGTGATCAGTTCCTATCTGGTGAGGGTTATCAACCCGGGTTCATCTTAAATTATACGGGATTTTCGGATAGGAGGTAATTGATATGCGATCCCGGTTTATATTTCTGTTAACTATATTGGCTATCCTGTTTCTTTCTGTATTTGCAAGTGCTTCTAATTCACTCTGGAGTGATAACTTTGTAGATATATACAGGGAAAAGGAACGGGAATTTGAAATTGGTGATATAATTACTGTTATTATAGAGGAAAATACGGCTGCAGTTTCCAGTGCCAATACCAGTGTCAGTCAGGGAAGTAGTGTTAATGCCGGTGCCGGCTTTGGTATCTTTGATTTCTTAAGGAGTTTTGGTTTTAGCTATGCTGATGATGATGATGCCCAGGGACAGACCCAGAGGGCCGGCAGTATAAACGCGGATATTACTACTCTGGTGGTTGATATACTGGAAAATGGTAATCTGCAGATTGAAGGAACCAAGAAGATTAAAGTAAATGGAGAAGAACAGATTATCAAATTATCAGGTATTGTCCGTAGAGAAGACATAACTAAAGAAAATACTGTACCATCCTGGAAAATTGCCAATGCCAGCATTGAGCTGGAAGGCAAAGGATTTATAACAGAGAAACAAAGACCCAATCTATTCCAGCGTATACTTAACTGGATATTCTAGTGGAGGGGATCAAGGTGAGATATTCGAAAAAATATTATTTGCTTTTCGTACAGATATTGATTATAATCTTATTTACAACGGCTGTCGTTTCGGCTGCCTCCTATGATGATCCAGTTGTGGCCATAGGAGATATTACCCGTATTAAAGGTATCCGGGAAAATCAGCTTTTTGGCTTTGGCCTTGTTATCGGCCTTAATGGTACTGGCGATTCCAGCCGTTACCAGCCGACAATTTTGGCCCATTCCAATATGTTAAGCCATTTAGGGATTAATGTTACTCCAGATCAGATTAATAGCAGAAATGTAGCTGCAGTGATGGTTACTGCCACCTTGACTCCCTTTACCTATATTGGTGATACAATAGATATAACCGTGAGTTCTCTTGGTGATGCTACCAGTTTACAGGGTGGTGTATTGTTTATCACAGCTTTGCAGGCAGCTAATGGGGAGATTTATGCTGTTGCCCAGGGGCCTGTTTCTATCGGCGGTTATAACTACCGTGCAGCTGGCAGCCAGGTGCAGCAGAACCACCCAACTGTTGCTATAATCCCGAATGGAGCCATTGTAGAGAAGGAAATAGGATTCCAATTAAGCAATGATGAACTGGTTTATTATCTGGATAGCCCAAACTTTGAAACTGCCCGTAACATTGCCCTGGCTATTAATTCCTATTTTGATGTCCTTTATGCTGAAGAAAAACTGGCCCAGGCTGTTGATGCCGGTCAGGTCTTGGTGAGGGTTCCCAGGGAGTATAAAAATGATGTGGTAGATTATATTGCCAAGATAAACAGCCTGCAGGTCAGGCCCGGGCTGGAGGCAAAAGTTGTCATTAATGAAAGGACCGGAACTATTGTCATGGGGCATAATGTAAAGATATCCACTGTTTCTGTTGCTCACGGTAATTTGACAGTTACCATCAGGAGCAGCCAGGAAGTTTCCCAGCCGCCTTCTTTCAGCAGAGGAGAGACTGTTGTGCAGGAAGAAACGGTACTGGAGGTAGTGGAGGGGGAAGGCAGTTTAACTGTATTACCGACCAATAGTACTGTAGAAGAGCTGGTCTTTGCCCTTAATACCCTGGGAGCAAGTCCCAGAGATATCATTGCTATATTGGAATTGATTGATGCTCAGGGTGCTTTACATGCCCGTCTGGAGTTACGTTAAATATAAGGCAGGTGTCCGGAATGAAGATAGATTTATCAATGGATCAGGGTTATTATAGATCTTTATTGAATAATAATGAACTGGAGAAATTAAAGGCTGGCACTGTAAAAAATAATAATGCGAAAAGTCATGATGAACTGGAAGATGAAAAAATAAAACTACTGGCCAGTGAATTTTCCTCTATCTTTATGAATCAGATGTTTAAGGCCATGCGGTCCACTATTCCCGAAGGCGGCCTGATTGATGGAGGCTTTGCTGAGGAAGTTTTTACTGATATGCTGGATAGTGAGATAAGCAAGCTGGGAGCTGGCCAGGATGGTTTTAATACTATAGGGCGCTTATTGTATCAACAGCTAAAGAGGAAAGAATAATATATCCCGAAGGAGGGTATGGTTTGCCAGGATATAAATTAAAAATTGCAGCATTAGTTCTTTTAATCGTGGTAGTTACTGGACAGGTTCCTCTGGAAGCAGCATCTTTTTCTCCAGAATTGGAGAAATTTATCAGGGATGGTAAAGAGGTCAGTGTATTAATTGCAGAAGCGGAGAATGAGATCAGTTTAATACCTTTAAAGGCAGCCAGGCTTTACAGAACCGGTGATTCTGCCTTTCTGGATTTAGAGGAGGGTGTAAGCTATACCTTCCGCCTGGAGAGCATAGAAAAGGAATATTATAATATTCAGGTATTTGCCACAAGGGATGAAAGGAAGGCAGAAAAAATCCTTCTGGAACTGAGTGAGGCTGGATATCCTGAAGGGGTAGTGGTTCAGGAAGCGGGTCTATATAAGGTAAGGTTGGGTAATTATCAAACCAGGGAAGAATGCCTGCCTGTAATCCGTTCCTTACGTGAATCCGGCTGGGAGACCTGGCCTGTCAAAATTGTAGAAAAATGGCCTGAAAGTATATATGTCTATAAAGATGAGGATAGGTTGTTCTATGGTTCCAGCTTTTACTTTAACGGTTTCTTTAGCTTAAATGGAGCCAGCTTTACAGGTAAACACTTTATTGAGAAAGGTTCTGCCGGATTGAATCTGATTAGTTCTGCAGCTCTGGATGAGGTGGTAGCTGGAATTATGGCCAGGGTTTTTCACGGTACAGAGTCTTTCCGGGATGATAAGCTTATTGAAATTATGAAGGCTTATTCTATCGTTTTACGGACTAATGTTTTATCATATTTTTTTAATGAGCAATTGGTATATAATCCTCTCTATAAAGGGATAACAGAGAATGAGCAGGTTTTAACAAGTGTTCAGTCCACCAGTGGAATGGTACTTGGTGTAGAAAATAAGGATGGCGAAATAGAGATACGAGAACTTGATGATGTGGAATTATTCACATATATTGGTCTGGCCATGGAAGGCCGCAAATACCAGGAAATCCTGAATACTGTCTATACCAGTAGCTTGTATGATTTGAGAAAGATCAGTAAGGAAAAACTTTTAGTCGATGCGGAAGTAGCATGGGGGTTGAGATATAAAGAAATCAGCTATATTGACTGGTACGGGCCTGTCTTTTATACAATACTGGATCTGGACTTAAACCGCAGAAATCTTTATTTTCAACCAGTCCTGGCCAGGGGACAGGTACCCGGAGTGGAGTCCTTGGAGGCAATAGTGAGAAAGACAGGAGCCCTGGCCGGTATTAATGGTGGTTATTTTGATTCAACCAGGCCCCTTGGCCTGCTTTATATAGATCATACATTAGTTTCAGAACCGGTGAAAGACCGGACTACCCTTCTGGTGGCGGAAGATAATAAAGTTATCTTTGAAAGGGTAAGCTGGCAGGGTTATCTGGTCCATCCAGATGCCCGGCTTCAATTTCATGGTGTAAACCGCAAGCCTGGAGAAAACCAGATTACAGTTTTTAATGGCTATTATGGGAAAGAAGCTCCCCCCATTAAATTGGGGATGGTGGAGTTAATTATTGAAGATAATTTAATTAAAGAGATAAATTATTATATTGATTCAGAAGCCCGGGGAAGTATTATCCCGGAAAATGGCTATATTGTCCAGGCACATGGTAAGGCCTGTCAGGATTTACTTGCATTCCGGGCAGGGGATCCCATCTACCTGGAAAACCATTTTGAGCCTGACTTCAATAAACACAGGATAAAAACAGCAATTTCTGCAGGGCCGCGTTTATTGAAGGATGGGGAGGTATTTATCTCTTCCCGGGAGGAAGAGTTTCAGGCAGATATTGCTATCGGGCGGGCTCCGCGTACGGCAGTAGGTTTGACTAAAGACAATAGGCTGGTCTTCTTTACTATCGATGGCCGCCAGCCAGGTTATAGTGTAGGGGTTACCCTGCAACAGTTGGCTGAATTTATGAAAAACTATGGAGTAGTAGATGGCATGAACCTGGATGGTGGCAATTCAGCCAGTATGGTAGTCAGGGGTTTTACCATGAATAATCCTGTGACAGAAAGATTAATCAATAATGCCATTATCATCGGGAAAGAAGAATTAAAAGGAAGTATCAGATAAAGGAAAATGGAGGTATATAGTATGAAGCTGTGGAAAAGACCAATTCTATATATATTGCTATTTTTATCCTGCTCTTTAACCATATTTGCTGGTCCTTCAATTGATCGGGTGTCTTATCTGATCAGGGGTGATTTTAATAATGTGGATTCCCTTCAAATAAAGCTTGAGGATAGGCTTGATAATATAAACACCCTGGGCCTGCTGGCCCTTTATGATGGTAATTCATTCAAGCTGGAAGGGGACTGGCAGATTGAGTTTTTAAAAAGGCCTACTTACAGGATGAAACTGGCTTTTATCTTTCCACTTGATTTAGCGGATCTGCATTTGGGGAAAGGTCTTGGCTTTGCCGGGGAGTCTTTTTACAGTACTATTAATAGATTTACCTGGAATTTAAAATATTTCTTTGATGCAGACAGGTGGGTTTATGATCTGGGTATGACTCATCCAATATATGAAGATGCTTCATTAATTATTGGTGTGGGTAATAATTATTGGGATCGGGAGAATAAATTATTCTTTGGTTTCAAGGTTGGGATATAGTCCAGGAAGAGTTACTGTGCAAAGGATAGAGAGAGGTGATATATGTATTTTACCTGAGGAGGGTTTGTAATGAAGGAAAAACTGCTGGATAACCTTATATATATATTAATCATTCTGTTGTTTATGGCTACACTGGTAGAACTGGAAATACCCTTTGAACAGGTTTTTAAATTCTAAAGGATTCTATTATGTATCTTTAAGAGGGGTGGTTAAAGATATGTATAGTAATGAAGAAGCGATTATTAGAAGGGCACAGCAGGGAGATAATCAGGCAATTAATCTGCTGATTCAAAAAAATATGGATATTGTATATGCCAAAGCCCGGTATTTTTTTATAAAAGGCCTGGAGCGGGAGGATGTTATTCAGGAAGGACTTGTCGGACTGTATAAGGCCATAAGGGATTACCGGGAGGATAGATCAGCTTCCTTCAGGGGCTTTGCTCAGCTCTGTATTCATAGACAGCTTGTTTCCGCTATCAAAAGGGCAAACAGGCAGAAACATATTCCTTTAAATAGTTCAACTTCCATTGATAGATCTATTGATTTCAATGAAGGCAGCAGATCCTATAAAGAGATTATTCCAAATAATGATAGAGACCTGGAAGACAGGTATATATATAAGGAACAGTTGAACTTATTGTTTAAGGTGCTGGATGAGACCTTAACCAATCTGGAGAAAGAGGTATTCTTGCAGTATTTAGAAAATAGATCTTATCAAGAAATTTCGGAAAATTTAAACGTCAATATTAAAACTGTTGATAATGCCCTGCAGCGGGCGAGGAAGAAAATTGAAAAAATAAAAGAAAAGCATAATATGCATGATCTGGTGGGTTAGGGAAAATGGGGTTACTGGCTAAAGTTTTTGATATCCTTTATCCAGAGAAGAATATCTGTTTAAACTG
>JANWJZ010000028.1 GCA_025451675.1 Halanaerobiales bacterium
CGGGCTGCCTTTTTGCCTGCCCCCATGGCTTTTATAACCGTTGCTGCTCCAGTAACAATATCCCCTCCGGCAAATACGCCCGGGATGGAAGTTGCCAGGTTTTCATCAACTGTGATCCCGCCCCAGGGTTCTGTTTTCAAATTGTCAGTATTACTGGTCAAAAGAGGGTTAGGAGTCTGCCCTATGGCAATGATGATACTATCAACAGGCAGGAGACAGTTGGAGCCCTGAACCGGGACTGGTGTTGGACGGCCGGAATTATCTGTTTTTCCCAGTTCCATCCTGATACATTCTATATTGGTGACCTGGCCATTTTCTCCATGGAAGGCTACCGGATTATTGAGTGTCCTGAAGATGATCCCTTCCTCTTCAGCATGTTCTATTTCCTCCTGCCGGGCTGGTAATTCATTTTTGGAACGGCGGTAGATGATGGATACTTCCTCAGCACCTAACCTTAAGGCTGTACGGGCCGAGTCCATGGCCACATTCCCACCGCCGATAACAGCTACCCTTTTACCGATCTTAACTGGGGTTTTATATTCCGGGAATCTGTAGGCTTTCATAAGATTTACCCTTGTGAGGAATTCATTTGCCGAATAGATTCCATTCAGATTTTCTCCGGGGATATTTAGGAATTTAGGCAGGCCTGCCCCGGTACCGATAAATATGGCCCTGTAACCGGCAGCAAATAATTCTTCTATAGTGATGGTTTTACCGATTATTACATTGAGCTGGATATCTACACCCAGTTTTTTAATTTCTGCAACTTCCTGGTCTACAATGTCCTTGGGCAGCCTGAATTCCGGGATACCATAACGTAGGACACCTCCTGTGGCATGGAGGGCCTCAAAGATGGTGACCTGGTAGCCCTCTCTGGCCAGATCAGCTGCGGCGGTAAGTCCAGCCGGTCCTGAACCGACAATGGCCACCCTGGCTTCTTTTCTGGTTACAGGTTTATTATATGGGGAATTTTTATCTTTACTTTTTTGCAGGGCATAGTCCCCTACGAACCTCTCCAGCCTGCCAATGGCAACCGGTTCGTTTTTCTTTCCCATAATACAGACTTTTTCACACTGTTCTTCCTGTGGACAGACCCGGCCGCAGATAGCAGGCAGATTATTTTTAGTCTTGATAATATCTATGGCCTGATCAAAATTACCTTCCCTGATGGCTTTTATAAACTGTGGAATAGGTACTTCTACAGGACAGCCATTGATACAGGGGGCTGTGGGACATTGCAGGCAGCGGTTAGCCTCTCTTACTGCTTCTTCTGTAGTATAACCAAGGGCTACTTCTTTGAAGTTTTTAATCCGCTCCTTGGGGTCCTGAGTGGGCATTGGAGTTTTTTCCTTCTGTAATGCCATTATTGTTCCACCTCCCGGGCCAGCTGTTCCAGTTTACAGAGATGGTCTTCTGTTTCTTTATAGTAAGATAATCTATTGATCAGTTCGTTGAAATCTACCTGGTGGCCGTCAAAGGCAGGGCCGTCAACACAGGTAAATCTGGTCTCACCATTTACAGTTACCCGGCATCCTCCACACATGCCAGTCCCGTCAACCATCAGGGCATTTAAGCTGACTATAGTCTTAATCTCCAGTGGAGTAATATTAACTACAGCCTTCATCATAGGGACAGGACCGATGGCCAGAACCAGGTCTATGTCAGAGTGTTCCTTAAGTAATTTTTCCAGTATATCAGTAACCAGGCCATGGTGGCCATAAGTACCATCATCTGTAGTAACATATAATTCCTTGCTGAATTCCCTCAGCTCATCTTCCAGTATTATTAAATCTTTTGTCCTTGCTCCTGTGATGGTAAAGACCTCTGTTCCCTTTTGCCAGAAGGCCTTTACCTTGGGGTATAGCAGGGCAGTACCAGATCCCCCGCCAATGCAGATTACTTTTTTATAGGGTTCTATATCCATGTGCTGGCCCAGAGGGCCTACCAGATCCCTTATATAGTCTCCCGCTTCTAGCTGGCCCAGTTTTCTGGTTGTATAACCAACCTCCTGAAAAATCAATGAAATTAATCCCTTATCACGGTCATAATCAGACACAGTCAGGGGGATTCTTTCATCAGTTTCATCAATCCGGAGAATGATAAAGTTTCCGGGCATGGTTTTTCTGGCGATCAAAGGTGCCTCTACCTTAATTCTTTTTATACCAGGTGCCAGGTTCTCTTTTTCTACAATCCTGTACATCTTATTTCACTCCTGTCTATAGTAAATACTTTTCTATATATTTCTTTTCTGCAAAGTTTTATAAATTATATAACTTAAATCAACTAAAATCAAGGTTCAGCTTTTCAGGTAATTATAGATAAGTCCTACAGAAATAATTTATCACTCTTTTAATTATACATAAAGGATAGCCATGAGGCAAAGTTTATAAGAGAAATTGAAACAAATTACAAATTATAGTAAAATATAAGCAGATTATAAATTGAGGTGTTTCTTATGCCCGGCAGGAAAGATAAAGATATAATCAGGGAAACAGCAGAAAACCGGCTTTACACATATGGTGATTACCTGAAGTGGGATAATGGAAAAAGATATGAAATAATAGATGGCCAGGTTATTGAAATTTCTGCTGCTCCTTACCGTCAGCACCAGAAGGTATCTGCTGAATTATTACGCCAATTTGCCAATTATTTATTGGATAAAAAATGTGAAGTTTATGCAGCTCCCTTTGATGTGCGGTTGCCTGAAGGAGGGGAGGCAGATGAAAAAATCTTGACGGTTGTCCAGCCTGATCTGGTTGTTATCTGTGACAGGAGTAAACTGGATGAGCGGGGCTGTAGGGGAGCACCTGATCTGGTGATTGAAATAATATCTTCCTCAACAGCAGGCAGGGATAGAAAGGATAAAAGAGATCTCTATGAAAGACATGGAGTTAAGGAATACTGGCTGGTGGATTACCAGGAAAGGGTTGTTGAGGTGTATCTACTTGATGATAATAATGTCTATAGTAAACCGGCAGTTTATCTGGAAAAAGATGTGGTTCCTGTAAGTATCCTGGATGGTTTGCAGATAGAGCTGGAATTTGTGTTTCGGGAATGATGAAAATATTTTTTTGTCCGTTAAAAAGGGAATAGGGATGGATAAAAAGAACCGGCCCCATTGAAAGGGGCCGGTTCTTTTTATTTAAAATTCCTTGTTTTATTAGCCTTTCATAGCCCTTACAAACCATAAGGTCTTGCTGTAATCAGCAACATGGTCTTCCATGATTGCTACTACTTCAAAATCGTTTTCTTCATCGGCAGCATTCCTGATCTCTGTAGCCAGTTTCTTGAGATTGGTGTAGTCTTTTTCAATTTCATTAAGTACTTCGTCACAGGTGAGTTTGTCTTTGTCTATTTCTTTAACGGATGTGTTCTTGAGGTAGTCCTCTACCCTTGCCAGTGGTTTTTCATCTCTCATTTTAATTAATTCAGCGATTTCGTCAAATTTTTCAAAGAGATCATCATATAGTTCTTCAGTATAATTATGAAGCGCGATAAACTGCTTACCTACCACATTCCAGTGCAGGTTATGCAGCTTAACATTTAAAACGTGCAAATCAGACAGATACTCATTTAACTTTGTGTAATCCTTCATTAGCAAATCCTTCCTTTCTTTTTTTAATATTATATCATATATATTTTACCAGATATTTGGCTGGATATGTAGTGTTTCAGTAAAAAATTTCATATCCAGATTCCTTATTAGGAATCGTTACTAATAATATACTATAGGATAATTCCTTTGTCAAGGGTTTTTTATATTTTTTTTCAGGAATTTTTTATGAATGCGATTTTGGACAAAAAGTGATTTAAGATATATAATTAATTTAATAGAAAATAGTTCAAAGGGGTGGAATAAATGAGTATTGCTGACGAGAAATATTTAAAGATAGTCAGAGATATACTGGAGCATGGCTATTATGATCAGAATAGAACAGGAGTTGCTACATATAAACTACCCCACCAGATTATGCAATTTGATCTGGAAGAGGAGTTTCCCATCCTGACAACTAAATATGTAGCCTTTAAGACGGCTGTACAGGAGATGCTCTGGATCTGGCAGCAGCAGAGTAATGATGTAACCTGGTTAAATGAAAGGAATATCCATATTTGGGATCACTGGACTGATGAGAATAATACTATTGGTAAAGGATATGGATATCAGATAGCAAAATATAAACAGGTGGATAAACTGCTGGAAACTTTAAAGAATGATCCCCAGGACAGAAGGATGATTGTTTCCTTCTGGAACATTGAGGACCTTCCGGAGATGATGCTCCCACCCTGTGCTTTCATGACCTTATGGGATGTGACCGATGGCCGGCTTAACTGTATGCTGATCCAGCGTAGCGGAGATATGCCCCTGGGTGTACCTTTTAATATGGCCCAGTATGCAGTACTGGTGCATTTGATTGCCCGTTCCACCGGTTTAAGGCCAGGTCTATTTACACATGTAATCAATAATGCCCATATCTATGAAAACCAGATTGAGGGGATTAAGACACAGCTTTCCAGGGAGAAAGATGCCTTTCCTGCACCGGAACTCTGGATTAATCCTGAAGTAAAGGATTTTTATGAATTTACCATCGATGATATCAAATTGATTAATTATCAGCATTGCGGAAAGATACAGATGGAGGTTTCTATTTGATGCTCAGTATTATTGCGGCCATCGGCAGGAAGAATGAGCTGGGGAAGGATAATAAATTATTATGGCACCTCCCTGAGGATTTGAAGCGATTTAAACGGATTACCATTGGCCATCCCATAATCATGGGCAGGAAGACCTTTCAGTCCCTGCCGGGGCTTTTACCTGACAGGGAGCATATTATCATTACCAGGGATACTTCTTTCAGTGTTCCCGCTGAGCGGGTCAGGGTGGTCCATTCTATCGAGGAAGCACTGGCTATAATAGATCCGGAAGAGGAGAATTTTGTGATTGGGGGAGGGGAGATTTACCGCCAATTTCTCCCGTATACAGATAAGCTTTATCTGACCATAGTCGACGGGGAATTTCCTGAAGCTAATACCTTTTTCCCGGAGATAGATTATGGAGAATGGGAAGTAATTGAGGAGATTCCCGGTTTAGTGGAAGAAAAAAGCCAGTTATCTTATAGATGGATTGATCTGATCAGGAGAAAATAGAATAGTGGAGGTTACAGATATGGAGAGGGTAAGAGTAGCTATAGTCGGATATGGTAATCTGGGCAGAGGAGTAGAAAAGGCTGTCAGGCAAAATCAGGATATGGAGCTTGTTGCTATCTTTAGCAGGAGACCAGCTGGAACTGTAAAGGTAATGGATAAAAATGCAGCTGTCCTCAATGTAGCAGATGCAGGGAAGTATATAGATAAAATTGATGTGGCTATCCTTTGTGGTGGTTCTGCCACTGACCTGCCGGTCCAGGGACCGCAATTTGCCCGCCTCTTTAATACTGTAGATAGCTTTGATACCCATGCCCGTATTCCTGAATATTATGAGAAGATGGACAGAATAGCCCGGGAAGCTGGCCATTTATCAGCTATCAGTATCGGCTGGGATCCGGGCCTCTTTTCCATGAACAGGCTGCTTTTCGAGGCAGTTCTACCTGCAGGAAGTACTTATACCTTCTGGGGGAAGGGGGTAAGCCAGGGCCATTCTGATGCCATCAGGAGGGTAGAGGGTGTAAGAGATGCTGTCCAGTATACCATCCCTGTTCCTGAGGCCATGGAAAGGGTCCGGCAGGGAGAAAATCCGCAACTGAGTACCCGGGAAAAACATGTCCGCCAATGTTTTGTTGTGGCTGAAGACGGGGCAGATAAGGAGCGGATAGCTAGAGAGATTAAAGAAATGCCTGCCTATTTTGCCGATTATGATACAGAGGTAATCTTTATCAGCGAAGAGGAGTTGAAGAGGGAACATTCGGCCATGCCCCATGGCGGTTTTGTAATCCGCAGTGGAAAGACCGGGGAAGGGCATAAACAGCTGCTGGAATTTTCCCTGAAACTGGAGAATAATCCTGAATTTACGGCCAGTGTACTCCTGGCCTATGCCCGGGCTGTCCACCGCCTGAATAAAGAAGGGCAGACGGGGGCCAGAACAGTATTTGATATACCCTTATCCTACTTATCGCCTGAATCACCGGATGTTTTGCGGAAAAAGCTTTTATAATATTAAGTGTGGAAAGATTTACAAAAAAATTCTTGACAAAGGGTTTTTTCTAATATATAATTTTGGAAAATAATATTGAGCTGAGCCCAGGTTAGAAGAGTTGAGGAGAGTCGAGAGGAGTTTAGATTAGAGTTAATAGTTTGTATTCTAACCAGGCTGTCAAAAGTCTGGTTTTTTGCATCCTGGAAAACATAAATTTACCATAATAACAAGAATAAGGATTTTATTCTCTAATCTAAGCTTAAAAATCCTATAGCTCTCCAGGGAAGTGTTCGCTAAAAGAAAGGCTTCCGCGAAAAAGACCAGGGTTCTGCCTGAAACCTGGTCTTTTTTTATAAACAAAAAATAAAGGGAGGAATCAAAACTGATAGGAGTACAGGAGTTTTTAAAATTAAGTGAGGAATATAATTTAATCCCCCTCTATGAAGAGATTATCGTGGATACAGAAACACCTATTTCCCTGTATCAGAAACTGGCCCTTGCTGAGGATTACTCCTATTTACTGGAAAGTGTTAAAGATGGCAGGTATTCCTTTATTGGGATTTCCCCGGAAAAGGTTTTTGAGGAATACAGGAATGGGCTTCTCATTCATGAAGAGGGCGGAAGCAGATACTATCCGGGAAAGGATTTGCTTAATGAGCTGAAGGGATATCTGAAAAGTTACCGGGTGAAAGACTTTGATGACTTACCTCCTTTTTCGGGGGGCTTTGTAGGGTTTCTGGCTTATGAAATGGTGGAAAAGTGGGCAAGTATTGGGCATAAAGGGGATAATGAGGATGAATATGATAAAAAACCGCTGGGTGTCTTTGTCCTCTCGCGGCTGCTTATTGCCTATGATCACTTACATAATACAGTCAAGATTATAAATAATATCCCGGTAGATGACTACCTGGGTATTGAGGAAAAGGAGGAATTATATTATCGGGGAGCAGCAAAAATACGGGAAATTTTAAATAAGATCAGGAAAGAGGCCAGAATTCCTGTCACAGAAAAAGATGAAAGTCCATATGGTCAGGAACCGGATACCGGGGAAGAGATTACAGCGAGGATTAGTAAAGAAGAATTCTGTTCCATGGTCAAGAAAGCCAAAGATTATATAGAGACCGGCGAGGTAGCCCAGCTGGTTTTATCCCAAAAGTTCCTGCTCAGAAATAATATATCTGCATTTCAGTTATTCCGGGCCCTCAGGGCCATTAATCCCTCTCCCTATCTCTATTATTTAAACTTTCCTGAAAGTAAATTAATTGGTTCATCACCGGAAATTTTAGTTAAGGTAATGAGAAACAGGGTGATTGTCAGGCCCCTGGCCGGGACCCGGCCAAGAGGGGAAACACGGGAAAGGGATTTGCAATTAATGCAGGAATTGAAAAATGACCTTAAAGAATGTATTGAACATATCATGCTGGTGGACCTGGGCTATGATGAATTGGAGCGGGTCTGCCGGATAGGCAGTGTTGAAGTGACTGAATTAATGGAGGTGGAATATTATTCCCAGGTCATGCACCTGGTCTCCCAGATAGAGGGTGAACTGAAAAAGGGGCTGGATAGCCTGGATGTACTGAAATCGGTTTTCCCGGCCGGTACAGTCAGTGGTTTTCCCAAAACCCGGGCCCTGGAGCTGGTTAAAGAGCTGGAGAGGGAGGACCGGGGCCCGTATGCGGGAGCAGTCGGTTATCTGGCCTTTAATGGTAATCTGGATACCTGTATTACCATCCGTACTTTTGTAGTGGAGGAAGAGGAGATAGTGATTCAGGCCGGAGCCGGAATCGTAGCAGATTCGGTGCCAGAAAAGGAATATGAGGAAACCATGAATAAGGCCAGGGCCCTTTTTAAGGCAGTGAAACTGGCCAGAAAGGGTATTGACAGGGCTGACGTTAAGGCCCTTTAAAGATAATTATAGGAGGGAGGATTCAGGATGTTTATTAATTACCTGGAGAAGATAGTAGCCAGAAGGAATCTCAGCCTGGAAGAGATGGAAACAGCCATGAATATCATCATGGAGGGGGGTGCAACAGACAGCCAGCTGGCCGGTTTTCTGGTGGGCCTGAGCATGAAGGGGGAGACCATTGATGAGATTACGGCAGCGGCCCGGGTAATGAGGGATAAGGCCATCAGTATCAAGAGCAACAGGGATTTAATCGATAGCTGTGGTACAGGAGGGGATTGTAAGGGTACCTTTAATATTTCCACTACTGTGGCCCTGCTTATGGCCGCAGCCGGCTTAAATGTGGCTAAACACGGCAACCGTTCTGTTTCCAGTAAAAGTGGCAGTGCTGATTTGCTTGAGGCACTGGGAGTTAATATAAACCTTTCCCCTGACCAGGCAGAGCAATGCCTGGATGAGATCGGTATAGCTTTCTTATTTGCCCCTCACTTTCATAGGGCCATGAAACATGCTGCCGGGCCCAGGAAGGAATTGGGTGTCAGGACTATCTTTAACATACTGGGCCCCCTGACAAATCCAGCCAGGACAAAATATCAGGTCATGGGTGTTTATGATCCGGAACTGGTTTCTCCACTGGCTGCTGTGCTCAGGAATTTAGGGGTAAAATCAGCCATGGTGGTCCATGGGGCAGGTGGGATAGATGAATTCTCCCTGGCCGGGGAAAATAGGGTGGCCTATCTGCATAATGGGGAGATTGAGGAGTTCTATATCACCCCTGAAGAGGTTGGGCTGGAAAGGGTTGGCCTGGAGGAACTGCTGGGAGGAACGGCAGAGAAGAATAAGGAGATTACCCTGGCTATCCTGAAGGGGGAGAGGGGAGCGAAGAGGGATGTTGTCCTCTTTAATACAGCTGCTGCCTTCCTGGTCACCGGCCTGGCAGATGACTGGCGAGAAGGGATTGAGCTGGCTGCTGAAATGATTGATTCCGGTAAAGCCTTAAGGAAACTGGAAGAGATGATAGAATATACCAATTCCCTTGAGGTGGTCCTATGATCCTGGAGAAAATCGTCCTGGAGAAGGAAAGGGAGATAGAAAATCTAAAGAGGAGAGGGAAGTCCCTGAAAGAGAGGCTGGGTATGGAGGGGTTAACCCTGATTGCCGAGATTAAGAGGGCCTCCCCGGCTAAAGGCCTTATTAGCAGTAATTTCCAGCCTGAGCATCAACTGGAGGAATATATTAATGCCGGTGCCGATGCGGTCTCTATCCTGACCGATGAGAAATTTTTTCAGGGCAGCAAAGAGCTTTTCCGTAAATTGAGGGGGAAGACGGATTTACCCCTCTTACGAAAGGATTTTATCATAGAGCCTGTCCAGGTATATGAGAGTTTATTCCTGGGGGCAGATGTGATTTTACTGATCGCCTCAATATTGGAGGAGGGGAAATTAAGGGACTTATATAACCTGGCCCATGGATTGGGACTGGAGGTCATTGTAGAAGTTCATACACTGGAGGACCTGAAGAAGGCCATGAAAACTTCTGCTGAGATTATAGGGATTAATAACCGGAACCTTCATGATTTTTCCATTGACCTGAAGACAACAGAGAGGATCCTTCAGGAACTGGAGAAGCAGAAGCTGAGGAGGAATTATTACATCATTGCTGAAAGCGGTATTAAGGAAAGGGAAGATATAGATTACCTGAAGGGCCTGGGTGTTGATGGTGTCCTTATCGGAGAGACCT
The DNA here is from genome assembly GCA_025451675.1 of Halanaerobiales bacterium. Lineage (GTDB taxonomy): Bacteria > Bacillota > Halanaerobiia > Halanaerobiales > DTU029 > DTU029. The sequence continues at coordinate 9,774 of JANWJZ010000028.1, forward strand.
TGATGAGGGCAGGGGACCCGGGTAAAAAGATTAAGGAATTGGGTATAAAATGAGGTGTTGATTGCCATGGAGACCATTTACCGGAGGGGGAGTATCTGGATAAAAGTCTGCGGTTTGACCAGGAGGGAGGATATAGAACTGGCCATAAAGCTGAAGGTCAATGCCCTCGGCTTTATACTGGCCGGGAGCCCCCGGCAGGTCAGCCTGGAAGATGCCCGTTATTTAATAGAGGGATTGCCCCCTTTCCTTTCCCGGGTTGCGGTTGTGGTAAGCCCTGATGCGGAGGAACTGGAAAGGATTATAACCAGCAGGCTTTTTGATTATGTCCAGATTCACGGCAGTGTTGATCCGGATTTATTGATGGGCCTGCCGGTCAGGACCATCAAGGCCATTTCCATTGCAGAAGAAAAGGACCTGGAGGAGCTGGATAGATATGCAGGGGCAGATTATTATCTCTTTGATACCAGAAGCGGCCAGAAGATGGGGGGTACAGGTATAAGTTTTGACTGGGATCTACTAAATAATCTGAGGCTGGATAAACCCTTCATCCTGGCCGGGGGGTTAGGCCCGGATAATATCCTTGCTGCCCTGGAGAAGACCCGGGCAGCAGCTGTTGACCTGAATAGTAAGGTTGAGAGTTCACCTGGCGTGAAAGACCATCGCCTATTAATGGAAACTGTGGAGTTGATCAATAATTTTAATGCAGGAAGGGAGTAGGAAGATGAGGAAAGGTTATTTTGGTGATTTTGGCGGAAGGTTTGTACCGGAGACCCTGATACCGGCCCTGGAAGAACTGGAGGGGCTATATCTGGAAATACGGAATGTTCCTGGCTTCCAGGAGGAGTTAAGGGCTTTACTGAGGGATTATAGCGGCCGGCCCACTCCTTTATATTATGCAGAGGAACTGACTGAATACCTGGGCGGAGGAAAGGTATACCTGAAGAGGGAGGATCTGAATCATACCGGTGCCCATAAAATAAATAATACTCTGGGCCAGATTTTACTGGCGAAAAGGATGGGTAAAAGGAGGATTATCGCCGAGACCGGGGCAGGCCAGCACGGGGTGGCTACGGCTACCGTTGCTGCCAGATTCGGCCTGGAGTGCCATATCTATATGGGGGAAAAGGATATAGAGAGGCAGGCCCTGAATGTCTTTAAAATGAAGCTGCTGGGGGCTGAGGTTATACCGGTCAGGACAGGGACCCGGACCCTGAAGGATGCAACGAACCAGGCCATCCGGGACTGGGTGACCAATGTGAGGGATACCCATTATATTATCGGTTCAGTTGTGGGCCCCCATCCCTACCCTATGATGGTCAGGGATTTTCAGCGTGTTATCGGTGATGAGGTTAAAGTACAGGTCCTGGAGAAAGAGGGAAGGCTGGCCGATTACCTGCTTGCCTGTGTCGGCGGGGGCAGTAATGCCATTGGCCTCTTTTACCCATTTCTTGAGGATGACGGGGTTTAAATGATCGGGGTGGCGGCGGCTGGAAGGGGCCTGGATACCGGAAAACATGCAGCGGCCCTGACAAAAGGGCGGAGAGGGGTCCTCCA
>JANWJZ010000029.1 GCA_025451675.1 Halanaerobiales bacterium
ACAGAGTGCCAGTGTGGATATGACCGATAAGAAATTTGAGGGGATATCAGAATCAATAGAAGAAATGCAAAAAGTAATCAGGGCAGTAAATGAAGCCAATAAGGCAATAAATAGGCAGAAAGAAGAGATTGTCAAGATAATGGAAAACCTGTCAGCCATATCAGAAGAGAATGCTGCTGCCAGCCAGCAGGCGTCTGCTTCTGTTGAGGAACAGACAGCAGGTATGTCCGAGATTGCCAGAGCCAGTGAAGAACTGGCCCGTATAGCAGAAGAACTGAACAGGCAGGTAGAACAATTTAGGATTTAAAGGGGATAATAAGTGGGGAGGCGGCATGAGCTGCCTTCCCTTTTCTAATCTTAACTGACATTATTAGTACTTTTTGTGGATTTATGTACATAATTTTTTTTGCTATAATTTATGTAACAAGGAGGTAGCAAGTGGATAGACCTATCAGAAAAATAACAGGGGTTTTTATCTTTGCATTAATAAGTTGTACTTCTCTTTACATATTATATGGGTTAGTCGGAAAATATTATTTGACATTTTTTGAACATAAATATTTACTACAATATACTCTATATGTCCTTTTTTTTCTTGCTTTTATCTTAAGCTTTTTCCTGAATAAAAGTAAAGTTTTTTTTCTGCAATTTTTATTATTATTGCACTATTTAATGATTGATTATTATTCCAATTTAGGCAATTCCCTGGAACCAGCTTTTAGTATTTTAATTTTGCTCTTTAATATTATGTTTATCAGTTCCTATAAAGAAAGAGGGATATTTACCGGTAGTGGCATCAGGCGTCTTGCCTTTATAATTATCCAGTTCTATTTTTTCTATCGGTTAACCATTCAGGATGTATACAAAGATATAATTGAAGTGTTTGACCTGACAAATCATGGTTTATTTGCTCTTTCTGTGTTATTTTTTCTTTCCTTAATTAATATTGGGAAGAATCTAAATAGCAATGAAGATTACGCCTTTTTCTTTGTATTAATAAATGTATTTGTACTATTCTTTTATATGGAGAACAGTTATGATTTGCTGATTCTGTTATCCACTTTATTGTCAGTCTTATTTTTGATTTTTGCTGTACTCAGGGATTTTTATGCTATAGCATTTCTCGATGAATTGACCGGCCTTCCTGGCCGGCGGGCTTTAAGGGAAGAACTACTAAAACTCGGCGATAATTATTCCATAGCCATGCTGGATATCGATTTTTTCAAAAAATTCAATGATAAATATGGCCATGATGTAGGTGATCAGGTCTTAAAGATGGTAGCCAGTATGATGGAGAAAACTGAAGGGGGAGCAAAGGTTTATAGATACGGAGGAGAGGAGTTTACTATATTATTTCCCGGTAAAAATGCCAGGGAAGCTTACCCTTTTCTTGAAGAATTGAGGAAGAAGATAGCCAGCAGGCCTTTTATTATAAGGAGTGATAGGAATAAGAAAAAGAAGGATGAAAAAAATGCGAAAAAGAGGGAAGAGGTTAGAATAACGGTCAGTATAGGTATTGCTGATAAGTCAGGTAAGGATGAAAGTCCCGGTGATGTCATAAAAAGAGCAGACCAGGCATTATATAGGGCCAAGAGAAAAGGGAGAAATTGCGTCAAATTATGAAAATTTAGAAGGATTTTGCTGAAAAAGAGAGAAATATAATAAGTACAGGAAAAGTATAGGGGAGGTTATGGGCTTGAAAAGTGTTTTAATTGTTGATGATGCTGCTTTTATGAGGTTGAATTTAAAGAATATTTTAAAGGATAAATATGAAATAGTTGGCGAGGCCGAAAATGGACAACAGGCAGTAGAGATGTACCAGGAGTTAAGGCCGGACTTTGTCACCATGGATATTACCATGCCTGTCATGGATGGCCTGGAAGCTATTAAGGCAATTAAAGAGATCGATCCTGGCGCCAATATTATTGTCTGTAGCGCCATGGGGCAGCAGAAAATGATCATTAAAGCCATCGAGGCGGGTGCTAAAGATTTTATTGTGAAGCCCTTTAAGGAACAGAGGGTATTGGAGGCTATTGAAAAACTCAAGTTATAAAAAGTGGAATTTTATCCTTTTTGAGATAATTTGCAGGAAAAAACCAGGTTTTTAGCGAATTACCATACATACATAAATATAATATTTTCTTCAAAATATGTTTTGAGGGAGGTGCCCCGGTGAGTTCTATTATTAATCTACTCAGTAAGGGTCTCGATGGAGCCTATGCCAGGCATAAGGCACTGGCTAATAATGTCGCCAATGCCAATACACCTAATTATAAAAGACAGGATGTTGACTTTATCAGTGTTTTGAGGAAAGAGCAAGGAGAAAATAAATCATTGCCGTTGAAAACTACTTCAAAATCTCATGTTAAAGCCAGTAGTTTCAGGCAAGATCATTTCTCCTCTTTTGTTTTACAAAAAAATACCAGTTACCGTAATGATAAAAATAATGTAGATATCGAGGTAGAGATGGCAGAAGTGGCTAAAAATGCCCTCTATTATAATACATTGTCAAGACAAATTGATGAACAATTTTCCATATTGAGGAATGTTATCAATAAGGGAGGTGGAGCTTGATGTTCAGCTCTTTTGATGTCAGTGCTTCGGGTATGACTGCTCAAAGGTTAAGAATGGATATTATTGCCGATAATATTGCCAATGTTGAGACAACAAGAACTACGGATGGCCTTCCCTACCGGCGGAAATTGGTTGTTTTCCAGGAAAGAAGGACTACTCCCTTTAGAGAATTCTTAAAAAAGAAGACCGGCAATATAACTGATGCCGATAGAGATGGGGTACAGGTAGCCGGTATTGTAGAAGATCCATCACCCTTCAAGATGATTTACAATCCAGGCCACCCTGATGCAAATGAAGATGGATATGTTGCCATGCCTAATGTGGATATTGTTTCAGAGATGGTAGATATGATCAGTGCTTCCAGGGCTTATGAAGCAAATATTACAGTTTTAAATACATCAAAGAATATGGCCATGAGAGCTCTGGAAATTGGGCGCGGCTAGGTTCAATCAGTATCAAATATAGAGAAAAAGGGATGATCGAGATATGTTTAAAATAGAGGGAATATCTGATAATCTACGTTTATTGCCTTCTGTTGGAGATAACAATAGGTTAAATGAAGACAAGCAGCTATCCTTTACAGAGTTATTAAAAGAGAAGTTGTATGAAGTGAATAATCTCAATATAACTGCAGACAGGATTACAGAAGATTTTATCCTGGGTAGGACTGATAATATTCATCAGGTGATGATTGCTACTGAAAAGGCCAAACTGGCTCTGGAACTTACTGTTGCTATCCAGAATAAGGTTATATCTGCCTATAATGAAATCATGCGGATGCAGATCTAGGGATTTTCATCAAGGTATGAAAGAGGTTAAAAAATGTCTGACTGGTTAAAGGATTACATAGAGCAAATTAAAGAAATATGGTCAAAATTAAATAAGAGAATAAAGATTATTATTGGTACCAGTGCTTTTATTCTAATCATTGCTTTTATCTTCATTATATTAAATGGTGGCCCTGAATATCAGGTTTTATTTAACCAATTAGACCCTGCAGATGCTAATGCCATTATTCAGGAACTGGAAGGACAGGGAATAGCTTATCGATTGCAGGATGCTGGCAGGACGATTCTGGTTCCGGCTAATCTGGTATATAAGACCAGGTTAAATATGGCTGGTAAAGGGCTTCCTACACAGGGTGTAGTTGGTTTCGAAATTTTTAATCAGAGTAGTTTTGGTACTACTGATTTTGAACGCAATGTCAACTATTACCGGGCTTTAAGTGGTGAATTAAGCCGTTCTATACAGGCACTGAATGCAGTAGAATATGCCAGGGTACAGATTACTGCACCGAGAGAAAGCCTTTTTATTGAAGAGGAAAAAAGTGCTGAAGCCTCTGTTCTGTTAAAATTAATTCCTGATTATAGCATAAGTAAGGAACAGATCAGAGCGATAAGCAAACTGGTTGCCAGCGCTGTGCCTGGGTTGGAGCCAGAAAATGTCACGATTGTAGATACTGCCGGCAATCTGCTCAGTGATCTGTTGCGTGAAGATGAAATGTCAGCCTTTAATCAGAGGCTAACGATTAACCAGTTTGAATTACAGACCCAGCTATCAAATCAAATTCGTAATGATCTCATTAGATTGCTGGCCAGGGTATTAGGCCCGGATAATTTTACTGTACAGGTGAAAGTCAAGTTAAACTTTGATCAACGGGAAGTGGAAAGCAGGCTTTTTTCACCGGTTGTTGGTGATGAAGGTATTATCCGTAGCCAACAGGAAAGAAGGGAAAATTATCAAGGAAGTATAGCTGATGCAATAGGTGTTCCTGGTACTACTTCCAATATACCACAATACCAGTCTATAGAAGGCGGATCGGAAACAGGCTCGTATAGTAGCTATGAAGCTATTACAAATTATGAGATTAATGAGGTTGTGGAACGGAGGGTTTATTCCCCGGGAAATATAGAAAGCATCGCCACTGCGGTAATCATTAATAACAGGATTTCGGAAGAAGAACTGGATAAGTTACGTGGTGCTATAGAGGCTGCAGTGGGTTATAACCCGGAACGGGGTGATACCTTAATGGTGACCAGCCTTAACTTTGATAGATCCCTGGAAGAAGAGATCGCCATTGCTCAGGCTGCTGAAGCAGAAGCGCAGCGCCAGAGGATGTTAATTTATGCCGGCCTTATCGCTTTTATATTTATAGTCCTCTTATCCTTATCCCTGGTGTTATACAGGTGGCGGAGAAAAGAAGAAGAACCAGAACATGTCCTGGACTTTCTTGTTGGTGATGGACTGGAGGACGAAATTGCTATTGGACTGGAAACAGAATTAACAGATGAACAGAAGAAACGGAGAGAGATTCTCAGACAGCTGACAGAACTCATTAATGATAAACCGGAAGAAGTTACCCAGATTATTAAAAGCTGGTTACTGGATGAGTAGTAAGGGGATGATCTGATGGACTACAATAAATTAAGTGGGAAACAAAAAGCAGCAATACTTCTGGTGGCTTTAGGCCCTGATGTTTCAGCTACTGTATTTAAGCATTTAAATGATGAAGAGATTGAAGAATTGACCCTGGAAATAGCTAATATGCGTGCAGTTGAAAAAGAAGTAAAAGATATGGTGCTGGAAGAGTTTTATGAACTCTGTCAGGCTCATGATTATATAAATCAGGGTGGTATCGAGTATGCCAGGGAAGTCCTGGAAAAAGCGGTAGGTAAGGAGAGGGCCAACAGTATCCTGGAAAGGCTTACTGCAACCCTCCAGGTCAGGCCTTTCGATGCCATCAGGAGAACAGATCCAGCACAATTGATGAACTTTATCCAGGGGGAACATCCCCAGACTATTGCCATGATTATGGCTTACTTACAACCAGAGCAGGCAGCTAAAGTACTGTCTTATTTATCTCCGGATGTACAGGCAGATGTTTCCAACAGGATTGCCCTGATGGATCGTACTTCTCCAGATATCGTTAAAGAGGTAGAGACAGTCCTGGAACGCAAAATGTCTGCAATAGTATCCAATGAATATGCCACTGCGGGAGGCATTCAGTCAATAGTTAATATATTGAATTTTGCAGATAGGGGTACAGAGAAAAATATCCTGGATCGTCTGGAAGAAAAAGATCCAGAACTGGCAGAAGAAATCAGGAAACGGATGTTTGTCTTTGAAGATATTATCCTCCTGTCTGACCGGGCAGTACAGGTGGTATTGCGGCAGGTTGATACCCATGATGTTGCTCTGGCTCTGAAGACTGCCAGTGAAGATGTGACAGAGAAGATTTTCCGGAACATGTCCAAACGTGCTGCCCAGATGTTGAAAGAAGATATGGAATACATGGGACCTGTCCGTCTGCGGGAGGTTGAGGATGCACAACAGAGAATAGTTAATGTTATTAGACAATTAGAGGATAGTGGAGAAATTATCATTGCCCGTGGTGGAGAGGGTGAAGTAATTGTCTAATGTTATCAAGTCATCCAATATCATCGGAGTATATAAACTGAAGGATAAAAAGATTATTAAAAAAGAAACTGAAAGTAGTAAGCCGGAGAAAGATATTCAGGAAAAAAATGTACAAACGGATGACCTGGAGATAAAGAATGTCCTACTGGAAGCAGAAGAAGAAGCCAGGATAATTAAAGATACAGCCCGGGAAGAGGCCGGGCGAATAATTGCTGAAGCCCGGGAGAAGGCGGAGGAAATCCTGAAGGAAGCAGAAGAAAGCAGCCAGAAAATAAGGGAGGAAGCCAGAGAAAAGGCCTTTCAGGAAGGATATCAGGCTGGTTTTGAGATGGGAGAGGAAAAGGGCTATCAGGAGGGATTAGATAGAATAGCTGCTGCCCGTAATACTATGGAAGGAATAGTCAGCAGTTTAAAAGC
>JANWJZ010000030.1 GCA_025451675.1 Halanaerobiales bacterium
CTTTTTCTCATTTTCATACCCCCTTTATATTTTTATTCGAATCTCCAGGCATCAAAATAGAAACCATCCCCGGCAAAGATGAAAAACAGATCCTTTTTACCGGTAACATTCTTAACTCTTATTGTTACCTCTTCGAATCTATCTAAACTTCCTGTGTTCGGAACCTTTAAATAACCTATTGCCTCACCATTTATATTACCGACAACTATTTTTATCACATTTCCTTCAGTAACACTCGCTACTTTTGCCGTAAATGTGTCCGGACCATTCAGACCAAAATCTACACCAGCAAGCCCTATAAAACTACCGGTACTCATATCACTGACTACCATATTGATGGGGCCAAATTTGTAGCTTGGTTCATTGGTTCTTCGCGTGCTTATACCACCAGACCAGGCCATGGTCTCTGCCTCGTTTATTTGATATGGGTTAAGGCTTCCTACCTGCTCAATTCCCTTTCTGGTTCCTATCACAGGTTTAATGGTTCCGTCTTCATTAAACTCTAATTCATCTATGTGGGTACAACGATAACCGTTGGGAATACCCATCTGTTGACGTAAAATCTCAGTATGATAGAACAGATACCACTTACCCTTAAATTCTATAATGCTGTGGTGATTATTTCCCCATACCCCGAAGAAATAACCTGGATTTTCAAAGATTTCACCCCGATATTCCCATGGACCCATCGGGTTCTTACTGGTCATATAAGCTATTGAGGCAGGAGAGGGTTTGTGCTGGCCTCCTGCGCTGTTACGATCAGCCCAGTTGGAGCAATAGGAATAATAATAGGTATCCCCTATTTTATTGACAAAAGCAGCCTCAAAGAAATAGGGGGCTTCCACTACTTCCGGTATTCCTGCCAGGCTTATCATATCTTCGCTCAATTTAACTACTCTTGCTGAACCGGGCATGGCTTCTTTACCTTCCGGTACTCCACCGCCGAAATACAGATATCCTGTACCATTATCATCAATAATAACTGCCGGATCAAAAAGCCAGGGAACACCCTCAATATTTGGAGTCCATCGTGAAACCAATGGCCTGCCAATTGGATCAGTAAAAGGACCCACAGGATTATCACCTGTCAATACGCCTACGCCATTCGCATTATTTGCAAAATAAATAAAGAATCTATCTTTACCATCAATATTTTTATATATTGCTGCCGGTGCCCAGGATTTATCTGCCCATTGTGCTTTCCCGGAAGGGCCAGCAACCTCTATTACGCCATGGTCAGTCCAGTTAACCAGGTCCTCGGAAGAAAGACGGTTTAAGGTGCGGATCTGGGAATAGTCATTTTCCATTATCATTCCATTACTATCCCGATGAATTATATCATGAGTCGAATAGACATAAACCCTGTCTTCATAGACCAGGGCATAAGGATCTGCGCCAAATCTATGGGTCATTATTGGATTATGGTTATTAAAATCTTTATAACTCGTTGCCAGCTGGATACCCTCAAATAATTTAGCAAGATCCTCATCATCTTCTCCCGGGAAAGAATCTATAATTCCCAGTATATATTGTCTTACATATACATAATCCATGGAATTAATTGCACCATCTGCATTTACATCTGCATTTGATGAAATATTACCTATACCGAGTAAATATCTTCTAAGCAGTACATAATCACTGGTGTTAACAAACCCATCACCATTTAGGTCTCCAGGAATCTCATTTGTTGTTATAGTATTTGCCTGTAAAGTTGAGAAAAAAATCAGGGTAAAAAAGGTGGTAAAGCCCAGAACCAGCAGGACTTTTCTTTTCATTCGATACCCCCCATTGTCAATACCCAGTTGTTGGTATTTTTATACATTTTTATAATACCATAATTTTCCATCAGGGACAAGCCTGCTATGTTAAATTTTTTTATATCTTTTTCAACAAATATTTGCATAAAAAAACAACAGCCCGCAGGCTGTTTTATAGCGGACTGTTATTATTGGTTTCACTGCTTATTTTTCAATCCATCCCTTAATTTTATCACTCATTCATCAAAAAAATCAGGTAAAGTCTCTGCCAGGGCATAGACCTCATCTTTGCTCAATTCAATATCTGAAACCAGTTGTCCATCTTTAGACACAATACCATATCTATCATCCTTATTCAGTATGTAATAACCAGTAAACATACTTGCCGAAACATCAGAGTCATAAATATATTCTTTAAAGTAAGGTGTTGGTCTCCTATCAAGTTCACCTTCAATGAGCAAATTAAAATCACCATCATAAACAGACCATTTCAATCTGGTTTTTGTCACCGGTTTCTGATCTTTATTTAATATCTCATAGCTTTTCTTTACAGCGCAAAAAATTAGATTATCACCTGCCCATCTATCTATAAAATCCCATTGAAAAGGAAAAACCACTTTATTATCTTTATCTACGAAACCATACTTACCATCTTTTATGACTAAAAAATACTCTTTTTTACAATAGGGAATATCTTCGGCACAATCATATTCTATGGGAATGACTATTTCTCCGTCAGGGTCTATATAACCATGTCTGCCACCCCGGACTTCTACCTCAGGAAAATCGCCAGGACTAATCTCAACTACTGCATCCAGGGCTGCATGGGCATACCTGCCATAAAAGGGGCCCAGGTAATCCCAGGCGGGTTCTATAACAATCTCTCCAGTGTAAATATCAGCAAAACCCCATTTACCATCAACCATGAGTTGGATTAAACCATTGTCGCATTCATCTTCAGCCAGGTACATATTCTCTGGAAGATACAACTTATCTTTGACTCCTAACATATACACTCTGTTATCTTTTATGACACCAGGTGCAGACACACTCAGGCCAGTGTGGAATAAAGTACATTCTTTCATTAAATTCCTCCTTTTTAGTTCCCCTGATTTTTATCCAGAATAATAATCCTCATTTCTTTATTTTAGTTCCTGTATAAGTAAAAGCAGTCCTGTCCATCTTGAAATAATCACCTTCATCTATACCGATTAAACTGGCACAATTACCGCAGACCAGGTTACCATCCTGAATCTTACCAGCGTAGTAACGTTCAATCCTGTCCTTCCAGCACCTAAGTACCCTGCCCATACCAATCTTTTTGTATTTTATAATCTTGCCTTTGCATTTAGCACATTTAACTATCAGCATTTTATCACGTTCCTCTTTTATCAAACTAATAATTTTCTCTCAAATATTCAACCCATTCTTCATATATATCCTGCTCTGATTTAAAGAAAATTTCTTCATAGGTTTTCTTACCTCTCAATAATTCTAAAACTTTATCCCAACCATATCTTTTGTCCAGAAATTCTATATAGGTATACGAATACTGATATCCACCAAACTCACCAAATCTGATTTGATTTTCACTTTTTAAATCCTTTAATGTTGGTATGTCATAAAAATAATCCAGCCTGAAATAAGGTACCTGCCCGGCCAGATAAGTTGCTATACCATTATCAAGCCAGTATGATAGTTCCGGATTTATCTGATAATTTATTGCATGTACCAGTTCATGCAGCGCTGCACGCAGGATACTATCCGAATTATGTACCCTTGTATCTGCATCAGGAGATACTATTAATACCTTGTCTCCCTTATTATCTCCTATGTACCACTCTGGTGCTCCTAATAAAGTGACCAGGCCGTATTTCCTTATCCATAATGATTCTTGATTTTTATATACATATACTTCAATGGGATCTGAATTTTCAAAATCTAGTTTTTTACGAATCCCTTCTGCTCCTGTTTCCAGAACTTCGAAAACTTTAGTGGCTCCTGCCTTATCACCAGACTTATAATATACTATGACATTGTTGCCCTTTAATACTTCTGCATCTAACGGCTTCAGCATTACAACAGGTAATGATTGTATCAGTAATAAAAATAAAATAATGGTTAGGTCTGAATAAAATCTTGTTTTTTTATTCACAGAATTCTGCCCCCTATTGCGAAATCATATAACCTGTTATTTCTACAGATAAATGGAAAATCCTTTATATAATTCTTATATTAATCAAAGGAGATGTCCAGGCTTTCTCTTTCCTTTACATAATCCTCAAAACTAATATTAGGTAATTTTCTCTTTTTAGAACGCATATCAGTTCGTCACAATCCCTTATCTCTTTTTTTACAAAGAAATCTAGCCGAAAGCCCACGACTTCAGTCGTTGGGATGAAGGCTTATTAAATACTTGACACCTATCTAATATTATGATATGTTATAATTAGATAGGTGGTGGTTATCTAATGAATAATAAATACACACATAAAAAAGGAATTGTTTATCTAAATCAATATCATATAGTATTTTGCCCTAAATACAGACGTAAAGTATTAGTTGGAGATATAGAGAGAGATTTAAGGCAGATATTTTATGATATAGCTAAAGAAAAAGATGTTGAAATAAAAGCATTGGAAATAATGCCAGATCATGTTCATATGTTTATAAGCTTTGACCCAAGACAATCTTTGCACAGCTTAATACGATATTTCAAAGGAACAAGTAGTAGAATTTTAAGAAATAAATACCCTGAATTAAGAAGTAGAATACCTTCACTTTGGACACGAAGTTATTTTTGCTGTACAGTCGGATACGTAAGTGAAGAAGCAATACAAAAATATATAGAAAGTCAAAAGAATGTATAAAAAGGTGGTGAATTATGAAATTAACAGTTAAATTTAAAATACTGCCAACTAAAGAACAAGAACAATATTTAGAGCAAACTTTAAATGAATATATAAATACTGTAAATAATATAGTTCAAATTATGATTAATGGACACACAAAGCTAACCTCAAAAGATATTAAAGCTAATCTACCAAGTGCAGTAAAAAATCAAGCCATACAAGATGCTAAAAGTGTTTATAGAAAATATAAGAAAACTAATAACCTGCCAATTTTAAAGAAACCAGTATGTATATGGAACAATCAAAATTATAAAATAAATGATTATGTGAGTTTTCCAGTTATGATTAATGGCAAATCCCAAAGAATAAAAGTAAAAACTATACTAACAGATTATCAAAAACAACAATTAAACAACAAATTAGGCACATTAAGAATAACTAAAAAATCGGGTAAATGGATAGCACAAATATCTGTAGATGTACCAGAAAAACAAAACAATGATACAGAGATAATGGGTGTAGATTTAGGTTTAAAAGTACCAGCAGTAGCAGTAACAAGCAATGGCAAAACTAAATTCTTTGGAAACGGCAGACAAAACAAATATGTCAGACGTAAATATAAATCATTGAGGCAAAAACTTGGCAAAGCAAAACAGCTAAAGAAAATTAAACAAATAGGTAGCAAAGAACAACGATGGATGAAAGACCAAGATCATAAAATCAGTAGGGAAATCGTTAATTTTGCTAAAGAAAATCATGTTTCGGTAATTCGCCTTGAAAAGTTGGCGAATATCCGAAACACGACAAGAACAAGTCGTAAAAACGAAAAGAATTTGCATACATGGTCTTTCTATAGATTAACAAAATATATAGAATATAAGGCTAAATTAGAAGGAATAAAAGTAGAATATGTAAATCCAGAATATACAAGTCAAAAATGCCCTCATTGTGGTACTTTAACCAAAGCAAGAGATAGAAGATATATATGTAAATCATGTGGATATATAACACATAGAGATAGATTAGGTGCAATGAATATAATGGAAGCACCTGTGGTAGATGGTGTAGCATAAAGCGATAGTCTACCAGCCCTAGGGTCTATACGACCTGCCTAGGGAGGGGTGATGGCACACCCTTAACTTGGGCGTTGTCCGAACCAGAAATGGATGAGGGCGTTAACGACCCAAGAATCCCCTGACTTTAGTCATGGGGAGTGTCAAATCAAACGCTTTTTTAAAAATAAAAAAACAGCCTTTTCAGGCTGTCATTTAATTCATGTTTATTTGGAGGCGGCACCCGGATTCGAACCGGGGAATAAAGGATTTGCAGTCCTCTGCCTTACCACTTGGCTATGCCGCCACAGGATTATTATTTCTAATGGCAATTAGTATTATAGCATTATGCATTTCTGATGTCAAGAAAATATCAAGTGATTTTTAAATCTTTTTATATAATTATACTTAAAATAAAGCAAAAAAATAATCCTGATCCTCAGATCAGGAATTGATTTCTAAAAAAATGGAGCGGGAAACGAGACTCGAACTCGCGACCCTCACGTTGGCAACGTGATGCTCTACCAACTGAGCTATTCCCGCTTAGTGGTGGTGAGAGGCAGAATCGAACTGCCGACACGTGGATTTTCAGTCCACTGCTCTACCATCTGAGCTATCTCACCACTGGCGAGGACGATGGGATTTGAACCCACGATCTCCAGCGTGACAGGCTGGCGCGTTAAACCACTACGCTACGTCCCCGCATTATAGCAAATCTTTTAATGGTGGGCGAAACAGGGCTCGAACCTGTGACCCCCTGCTTGTAAGGCAGGTGCTCTCCCAGCTGAGCTATTCGCCCTATCGGCAACGTTCAAGTGCCGCTGACAATGTTAAGTATATACAAAAAAGCTCTTCAAGTCAATGATACTATTCGTTTGTTATTAAAGATTATTAGTGAAAACATCCTCTAATCTTTATAATTCTCTTTTTTTCTATATAAAGTGTTATAAATTATTCTGCAATAACCCCATAGTTAATACTTATTTCCCTATTCTTGATCAGAAACTCAATTAGATCAACAACTAAGGTATATTCCAGATTTGTCTCTATAGAATTATAAGTAGAAATAGCAGTATTGAACATTTGCGGTATATTAACCAGGGTAGTTTCCTGCAGGGCTTTGTCAATTATAGCACTGATAATCTCCTGCTGTCTTTTAGCCCGGTCCTGTTCATCTTTTGTATAATCATAGAAACGGGCATAGTTTAATGCTTCCTCACCGGAAAGATTGTTATTACCCTGTTTTAAGGCTAAATTCAGATCAGGAACATTTAATTCTTCTTCTCTGGTGATAGTTATCCCTCCCAATTTATCAACCAGATCTATAAATCCCTGATAACTGATGGTAAAATAATAATTCAATTCTACAGAAGCTAATTTACCGATATCAGCAAGAAAGGCTGTTAATTTCTCCGCATCAATCGATTCACCAAAAGATGGTTTTTCCTCAAGTATAATATTGCTGATTTTAAGTTCCTTGTTATCTACATATAATTGAGCCAGAACAATAGCATCCGCTGATATCTCACCTTCTACTACGCTTTCTCTATCATCAAGCCCAACTATTAGAACATAAACATCCTGCTTTAAAGAAGTACTGGCTAAACCCGGTATTACCTGAGGATAAAAATAATAGAGATAAAAACCGATGGCAAGTAAAAGAATAGCTATCCCAACAGCTATGTATATTTTTTTCAGTTTTGCTTTTTCCATCATAAGCAACCCCTTTCTTTTTTGTACCTTTGCCATTATTTCCTTATAATGTCCTCAAATTACTAATTCCTAATTGATAGTTCTCTATTTAAGACAAAATTCCTTCATTAGCTTAATATTTTTAGCAAAATTTCTGTTGACATAAATAAGGGGATGTGTTATATTATATATCGAGCCCACAACTTGCCGAGGTGGCGGAACTGGCAGACGCGCTAGTTTGAGGGACTAGTGGTCGCATAGACCGTGCGGGTTCGAGCCCCGCCTTCGGCACCAATAGTTTAAGGCTTAATGGACTTTGCTTTTAGCAGAGTCCACTCTTTTTTCTTTTTTCACACCCCTTTAACACCCATTTAATAATCATTATGCTGAAGTGGCGGAATAGGCAGACGCGCATGATTCAGGGTCATGTGGGCAAAAGCCCGTGGGGGTTCGACTCCCCCCTTCAGCACCAACCAAATATTATTAAGGGCAGAGGATTGCAGTCCTCTGCCCTTTTCATTTATTTTATGTATCTCTGTTTAAGCTTTTTAAAAAGATTTTTCTTAAATTCTTTCACTTTGCTCAGAGCAAAGGTTTTTACAATATCAGTATAATTTGCTTGTCGGAATTATAAAGAAATTTTTTCTTTATTTTGTCATTAGATATAGTAAATAAATAGATATTAGGTTATAATAAATTTAAATATAAATATTTAAATTTTAAAAAGGGGGAAATTAACAATGGCTAATCCCGAAAACAAATTTCCGGAAAATGTTCCTGGACCATTTTATGTGGATGATTCCTGTATTGCCTGTGGTGTCTGCGAGGCAGAAGCTCCAGAGAATTTTAAGCTGAATGATGATGGTGATCATGCTTTTGTTTACAAGCAGCCGGAAAATGATGACGAGAGAGATGCCTGTGTAGCAGCACTGGAATCCTGTCCTGTAGATGCAATAGGGGATGACGGTGAATAGATAACAATAGATTAATTTCAGAAATGAATACATAATTATTTAAAGGTAAACCTGTATTTGATCATAAAAATTGCCTACCTGATTACATATTCCGCAGGATTTTTTTCCTGAAACGAGAATTATAATTTAAAAGCTGACAAAGGAGATGGTAGACTTATGATCAAATTTACAGGTTTACTTTTATTACTAAGTCTAATATTTTCATTAAATAATAACGAGGCTGCAGCTTTTGAATTAACTGATTATTCAGATGCAGTCAATATCTATAGAGGGGTAAATATGGGGAATATGCTGGAATCCCCCAATCGGGAAGGAAGCTGGGGAACAGTACTTAAAGAAGAGTATTTAAAGCTTGTTAAAGAAGCCGGCTTTGATCATGTCAGGGTCCCCATCCGATGGAATCATTATGCTGACTATAATCCTCCCTACAGGATTAAGGAAAGCTTTTTCCAGAGAATTGATGAGGTAATTGAACAGGCACATAAATATGGATTAACAATCATAATAAATATCCACCATTATGACGAATTAATGGCTGATCCTGAAAATCATAAAGATAGATTTCTGGCCATCTGGAAACAGATAGCTGAACGTTATCAGGATTATCCTGATACCCTTTATTTTGAAATCCTCAATGAGCCTCATAATAATCTTTCTGCCAATCTTTGGAACCAATATCTCATGGAGGCAATTGAAATAATCCGGGAGAAAAATCCAGATAGAATGCTGGTTGTTGGAGGAGCCTACTGGAACAATATAGATGGTTTAAGAGAACTTAAACTCCCGGAAGATGATAGAAATATAATCGTTACCTTCCATTACTATAATCCCTTCGAATTTACCCATCAGGGAGCAAGCTGGTCTCAGGGGGCCAATGCCTGGTTAGGTACAACCTGGACCGGAACATTCAGGGAGAAAAAAATGATTGAACTTGAACTGGATAGGGCCTCAAAATGGGCCCAGGAAAATAACCGGCCCCTATACCTGGGAGAGTTTGGAGCATATGAAAAGGCAGATATGGAATCTAGAGTCAGGTGGACCAGCTTTGTAGCCCGGGAAGCAGAAAAACGTAATATCCCCTGGGCCTACTGGGAATTTAATTCAGGCTTCGGTATATACGATCCAGTTCAGAATCAATGGAGAAATGAACTTCTCCAGGCTTTAATACCCGATGAAAATGATTAGATTGGTTTAAGCCTGTATACAGCAATGTACGCAAAAAGAGCCATTCAAAATTGGCTCTTTTTTTAATTTCCTTTATTTTCGTTAATATAATCTTTTTATAATATAATAAAAAAGGTAACAAAAACCCAGTAAAACGAATCCTGTAATTACATATGTGGAAATCTTCTTTTCTGCAAAAATCCTTACCTTCCACCAGATAGCCGGGAATTTTCCCAGGTCTTTTAAACCCCAGCTCTCTTTTTCTCCAATTGATAGGAGATACTTATCCCCCTTTCCTGCCGGATCAAAAACTACCAGATAATAATCTCCATCAACAGGAGCAACAAGCTCTAACTGCTGTTTTTCCCAGTAATTTGTCTGGGTAAAGGGTTCGAAGAAGTTTTTAGCTTTTTTCTCATTTTTCTTCAAAATTACCCCTTCTCCCGGGTATATCTCCAGTAATTCCTCTACTAGCTCTTTGTTTAAATCATCCAGTTCCATTTCCAGGCCTGGCCCTATGAGTCCCAATATAGGGCTAAAATCCTTCAATCTCTCAATCCTGGGAATATATATTGAGGCATAAATCCTTTCACCTTTCTTTACCGATAAAAGCTTATAATAATGAACATCTTTTTCATCCCTCAGGCTGTTATAGGCTGCCCGGGATATCTGATGTTCCCTTATATTTACCGGAACACTTCTGGTAGCGGGACCCGAAGTATCAAGTGGTTTATGGCCAAAAGCTTCTGTTGAAAGAAGAATGAAAATTATAAGTAATAAAAATCCCATGATCAACTTCCCTACTTTCTAGATTTTCTTATCTTATTTTGCCACTAAACATATAATTTTATCCCGAACATAGATTAACAAATTTACTATTAACTGCGTAAAATAATGTAAAATATTGTCGTAAAGGAGTTGATCAGGTGGGAAATTACAACAAAAGTACTATACAGATGCATGATCATGTACACGACTATAGTGGCAGTACAAGCGTAAATTTTAACCATCTTCATAACTACAATGGAACAACTGGCCCGGCAATACCATCCGGTGAAAGTCATTACCATGAATACAGCGGCTGGACAACAAGAAATGATGGTCACCGCCATTACTATAGAGGCAGAACTGGCCCCGCTATAAGGACAGCTGGAGGCCATATTCACCGCATGGAAGGAAGAACAAGCGTAGTTGAAAATCACAGACATTCTTATCAAAATAGCACCGGTGGCCCTATACCTATGAGAGATATGGATAGAGATAGAAACAACCGGAACAGGGATTGGGAATGGAATGAAGATAATTGGGATCGTGACAGGAGAGGCTGGGATAGAGATAGAGGAAGATGGGATAGGGATAGGGATAGAGACAGAGATTGTGATTGCGGCCGGGACCGGGATTGGAATTGGGATCGCGACTGGCGTCCAAAAGGCTAAATTTAAAACCAATAAAAAACCGCGGATTTTTCCGCGGTTATTCTCATTCCTGAACCATTTTTGTTAACTGTCTACCGAAAACCCGGAGGCCAGTACTGAAGATAAACCTTTGCAGAGGCCTTGGTTTTGCACAGAGAAAGCCCCGGATTCTATTGAATTTGTCCAGCCTTTTGATGATATGTTCTGCCAGTAAATTTGAATAAAATTCTTCCATATCAAGGCCTGGATACTTTACTGCCTGCAGGATTGTCTTTGCTGCCAGGGCTCCACTCTTATGGGCATAATATATTCCCTCCCCTGTAACAGGCTCAGCAAAACCGGCAGCATCTCCGGTTAAAAAAATATTCTTATAGACAGGCCTTCGCAGGTAATTTCCATAGGGTAAAGGCCAGCCGCTATACTCAGCTTTTTCCAGATTAACACCCAATAGTTTTAAATATTCCTGGAAGAGGGCAGAAATATTTCCATTCTTGTTTTTAAGGCCACCCATTCCTATTACAAGGGCATCTTCTTTCGGAAAGACCCAGCCATAACCCCAATTGATTACACCATAATAGATTTGAGGATGATCCAGCCTGGAATTAAGGTCTTCCCTGGGGATAATCGCCTCCATGGTTATGGCCATATTATCATAGAATCTCTCTCTGTGGCCATCTCCCCGCTGCTCCAGAAGCTTATTTCTGATGATACTATTAGCACCATCAGCAGCCACTATAAATCTTGCCCTTATCTCCTGGCCATCAACTGTAAAAAGCCTGTTATTTTCCAGATCAAGATTATTGACTCTAAGGCCTTCCTTAACCTCTACACCGCTATCTTTTACCAGTTCCAGCAAATAATTATCATAAACACTACGGTAGACATAAAAAAAAGAACTATCCATCTGATGTTCATAAACCTGCTTATCTCTATAGAAAATCCTGTAATAGTCTGAGGAATAATTTATTACTCCATCCTGGAAGAGGATTTCCAGGTCCAGATTGAATATATCCTTAAGGATTCCAATAGTTTTCGTTGTCAATAGGCCTGCACACAATTTCTTCCGGGGAAAGAACTCCTTATCAATAAGCAAAATCTTTAAATTTGCCCTGCCCAATAAATAAGCTGTTACAACCCCTGCAGGCCCTGCACCGACAACAACTACATCATAATCCGCCATATTTTCCTCCTATGAGCTTCGTATTCTTATATCATATATTATGATATATAGGTCTTGGTTTTATTTATCTGGCAGGGGATAATCATTATAATTACACTTTATGGGAGGCTTATTTTTTAATAATTTAGCAGATTATATTCAGATTAAGCAGATTCCTCTTTCTTCTCTTCCCTGCTGCCAACAGCATATCTGTTGACCAGATAAATATAGAGCCAGCCAATCAGGAAAGCTCCGATTAAACCTGCAATAACATTAAAACCTGCTAACATCCAACCCCAGTCGCCAAGAACCAGGTCAGCTATGATGGCACCGATTAAGGAACCAACCAACCTGTTCCAGTAGCCGCCCGGAACCTCCAGATTCTTAAATGCGAACTGAAGGACACCTGCCACTATAACCGAGAGAACCACAAAAACCAATAAATATAACCACATAAGTGAATCCTCCCTTTTTCCCTCCCATAAAGTGTAAATGTATAAACTCCTTTTATTTTCTAATTATATAGTTCTCTCTAAATGGCTAAATTCCTCTTTCAGAATTATCCCTTTCTGAATTTTGTCATATGACCATAATTATTATTTATTTACTTTTAATATATAAAACACCGATAGTTCCTGGCCCACAATGGGATGAAATTACACAGCCTGCCTTTGTTTCAAGGATTTCGCTAAAATGATTTAAATTAGCCAGTTCTTCCTTTAAGTACTCTGCTCCTTCATCTTCCATTGAATGGGTTACAAAGACTCTTGTTTTATCAACATTGGGCAGATCTTCTTTCAGATTGTTGATCAGTTTGTCATAAGCCTTGATTTTACTTCCCCTGATTCTGGAAGCAGCCTCCATTTTACCTTCCAATACTCTGATCTCCACTCTAAACTTGAGCATATTACCAAGAAACTTCTGTAAACTGGTACAGCGTCCACCCTTATGTAAGTAATCCATATTATCAATTATAAAAGCTGTTCTTACCAGTGGAATGATTTCATTTAAATGATTTACTATCTCTGCTTTGCTTTTGCCAGCTTTAAGCAGATCTACTGCCTTCATAACCAGTAAACCAATACCCGTAGAGAGGTTACGTGAATCCACAACATCTACCTGGCCTTCAGCAAACTCCCGGGCCGCAAGACAGGCATTCTGGTATCCAGAGGAAAAATCAGAAGAAATACATATATATATGATCTGATATCCCTCTTCCACATACTGTTGGAAGAATCTCCTGTAGTCTTCCGGAGTAGGAGCACTGGTCTTGGGTAATTCTCCATGTTCATCTACATATTGATACAGTTTACTGGTTGTTAAGGTTTCCCTGTCTCTGTATCTTTCTTCTCCAAGTGTTACATAAAAGGGAATCAGGGAAATGTCATTTTCCATAATCAACTCATCTGATAAATCACAGGTACTATCAGCAAGTATCTTAATCTTTTCCATGTCCCTACCTCCTTTCTTTCTATATTTACTTGCTATGATTTATATTATATTTTTTTGATTAAGCTGTTTATAAAAGCAATATTTTCATCCCTTTCTCCGGGAAATTCTCTGGCAAAATCTATAATAGCCAAAAGTATTAAGCGAATAATCCTTTTTTCGTTATTCTGAGAAAATTCCAGGTCAATTCCATCAGGTGCTTTTCTCAGCCTTTTCACAAGGCTTTTCGTTTTTTTATGGATCCTGTCCCTGAGTTTATTTATTATCTCATTATTTTTATTTAAAATATTATCCTTTATTAATTCTTCACTGAAACCACCGATTTTCACAAACTCATCATATAGTAATGCTATACATTCTCCAGGATCCCTGTCTCTTTCAATGATTTCTCTCAGTTTAGTATAAACTTGATTTATATGTTCCTCAAAGACATTTAAAAAAAGATCCATCTTGTTGGAATAGTAGTTATATAATGTACCGACGGCAATACCGCTGGCTTCAGCCACATCTTTCATGCTGACCTGGTTATAGCCTTTTGCCGCAAATAAAGCCAGAGCATTTTCATAAATCTTTTGCTCTATATTGTCAATAATTTTCGGCACCCTACCACCTCTTAAATTAAATGTGAATCTACATTCATAATAATATTATATTTTCTTCTCCCTGTCAAGATAAATAAATTCCTTGAGTAATATGTAAAAAAATAACTGTATTATTTTTTCCAGAAAAGGCAACTCTAACAATAAAGCTAAAATTGATAAGGGGGTATTAGATGTCTACCATTATAGGAGTTTTTGACGATAAAGACAGCGCTGAAAGGGCCCTCAGAGAGATAGAAGACCTGGGATTTACCGAAGAGGAGATATCTCTTGTAGCCAAAGATGAGGGAGATGGTGACTCCTTCATGGATCAAAATCTGGCTGATGGAGCAGCAACAGGTGGTGCCATCGGCGGCTTAGCTGCTATTGCCGCCAGTCTAGGAGCCCTGACCATTCCTGGTATTGGCCCGATTCTGGCTGCCGGCCCTATTGCTGCCGGTTTAACAGGAGTAGCCGCTGGCGGAATTGCTGGCAGTCTAGTTGATATGGGTATCCCCCAGGACCGGGGAGATTATTATGAAAATGAAGTTAAAAACGGAAAAATACTGGCCGCTGTTGATCTTATGGACGCTGATGAAGAAGAGATAGAAGAAATCAGCTCTATATTCCATGATTATGGAGCCAATGATGTGGAGATACATTAAGTAAAAATAAAATAAAAAAAACTGTATATAATTAAAAGCCCTATTCATTATTAAATGAATAGGGCTTTTTTATTCCTTATTTTCAAACTCATATTATTCACCAGAAAAAATCCTCCCGCATAATATATAGCAAATAGTATAAAGGAGGATTAAGCATGAGCAGAGGTTACGGCGGAGGCAGTGCCATTATATTCCTGATTTTAATTCTGCTGATCCTGGGAATACCTGGTTTTAATGAAGGATAATTAAAAAATTTAAAACTGTACTAACTGAATCAATAGGAGGTGAAACTTATGGGAAACTATTTTGAAGGATATGATGACAGCCTTGCCTTTATCCTATTCCTGATTCTCATTCTGTTGGTAATTGGTTTCATGAACGGCTACTTCTAAAATATACATTTACAGGGGATATAAAGTTACATATCCCCTGTAACTATTTTCTCCGTATTTATTTTTATCTGACTTCTATTTTTACATAGCCAGTTTGAAGATATTCAGAACATCTTCCTTATATAATTTTTTGAAATTCCCCAGCGGGCCACCTTCGGTGCACATTTCAGCCATCAATTCCAGCTTATCATCCGGAATACCCAATTCGCCCAGAGTTACCGGTAAACCAATAGATTTGAAAAATTCTTCCGTTCTCCTGATCCCTTCCAGGGCCAGCCCTTCCAGGTCGAAAAAGTCTGCCTCTATATCCCAGACCCTTACCGCATACTGGCCAAAGCGGGCCAGATTCTCTTTGTACACGTACTTCATCCAGGCAGGGAAGACTACTGCCAGCCCGGCTCCATGGGCAACATCATAGTGCCCGCTCAATTCATGTTCAATATTGTGGGAAGCCCAATCCTGCACCCGGCCTGTCCCCAACAGATCACCATGGGCTACCGTTCCGGCCCACATGATCTGGGCTCTTGCTCCGTAATTTTCTGGTTCTTTCAGTGCCATGGGAGTATGTTTGATTATCGTCTTCAGGACAGCCTCCAGCATCCGGTCTGTAAAATCCACATCTTCAGTATGGGTAAAATACCTCTCCATGGCATGGGCCATAATATCTGCTGCTCCGCAGGCAGTCTGGTATGCCGGCAGGGTATATGTAAGCTCAGGATTCAGGATGGCAAACTTCGGCCTGAGGAGGTCTGATAGACAGTCCCTTTTCAGGTTACCCTCTTCTTTGGTTATTACAGAACCAGGGCTCGATTCACTACCTGCAGCAGCAATTGTCAGGACTACACCTATGGGCAGGGCCTCTTTCACAACAGCCTTGCGGGTATAGAAATCCCAGACATCGCCCTCATAGGGTACTCCGGCGGCGATGGCCTTGGCGGAGTCGATTACACTGCCGCCTCCGACAGCCAGGATAAAATCGATATTGTTTTTCCGGCAGAGCTCTATTCCCTCGTAGACCAGGCTTAACCGGGGATTTGGCTGAACTCCTCCCAATTCAATAAAGTTAATACCTGCTTCCCGGAGAGACTTGACGACCCTGTCATACAGGCCGGTTTTTTTAATACTCCCTCCCCCATAATGCAGGAGTATATTTTTCCCTAACCCCTTAATCTCATTTCCTACATTGTTTTCAGTGCCCTTACCAAAAATTATTTTGGTGGTATTCTGAAATACGAAGTTTTCCATATTCTGTCTATCCCCTTTCTCCGCTTCTTTATTCTATTATACCATATCCTGAATTCTTTTTATTAGTACAAAGTTTATTATTTGTAGAAATAAACCTGGTAAAAGTAGTAGATAATATTATAAAAAAAGGGGAAATCACTATGCGTAAAATAATGGTACTTATTATGCTATTAATATCTACTTTACTTTTAATCTCCTGTAATAATCAAATAAAGGACGATAGACAACCCTTTGATCCCATGGAATCTTCAATTTTTAAAATAGCAGAAGTTAAAAATGCCCGGGCTTTAGAAGATCTGGAAGTACATAATTCTCCTACCTATGGCAATCCCTTTGACATGATGGATGAATTTGATATTGAATACCAGTATGCAGGAGAAAATCTGGCCAAAAATACATCTGCTACCAAAGCCCATACTGCCCTGATGAATTCCAGTGGCCACCGCAAAAATATCCTGAACCCCAATTTCACTCATGTTGGCGTAGGTGTTAAAAAAGCAGAACAGGGTTATATATATGTAGAGATGTTTATCGGTGTTCCCCAATAATACCGTATCATATTATAAAAAACTCCCCGGATTTTTATATTCCAGGGAGTTTTATTATCCTGATTTATATTACCTATATTCTTTCCAGGAGATAATCGAGAACTCTGTCTATCTCTACCCGGTCCTGCTTCAAGGTATTTCTTTCCCGGATAGTCACCTTCTTATCCTCTATGGAATCAAAATCCACTGTTATACAGTAGGGTGTACCAATCTCATCCTGGCGGCGGTAGCGCCGGCCAATGCTGCCACTTTCATCATATTCAACATTAAAGACCTTCTTCAATTTATCATAGATTTCTCTGGCCATGTTGACAAGGGGTTCCTTTTTACTCAGCGGGAATACTGCTGCCTTTACCGGAGCCAGTGCCGGGTGAAGATTTAAATAAACCCTGGTGGAACCATCCACCTCATCCTCGGTATAAGCTTCAACGATAAAGGCCAGTAGGAGTCTGTCCACACCCACTGAAGGTTCTATTACATATGGAACAATATGCTCTCCGCTTTCATTGTCAAAGTAGGTCATTTTTTTGCCAGAATGCTCCATATGGGTACTCAGGTCAAAATTGGTCCTATTGGCTATACCCCAGAGTTCCTCCCAGCCGAAGGGGAATTTATAGATAATATCAGTGGTCGCCTTGGAGTAATGGGCCAGCTTTTCCGGTGAATGGTCATGATAATCCAGATTTTCTGCTGAAATACCTAATCCGGTCAGCCAGTCCATGGCATATTTTTTCCAATAGGCAAACCACTCATCATCTTCCCCGGGTTTTACAAAAAACTGTAATTCCATCTGTTCAAATTCCCTGGTCCGGAAGATAAAATTACCGGGAGTAATCTCATTACGGAAGGCTTTACCAATCTGGCCAATTCCAAAAGGCAGGCTTACCCTCATTGTATCCACTACATTTTTAAAATTGACGAAAATACCCTGGGCTGTCTCCGGCCTGAGGTAGACCACACTGGAAGAATCCTCCACCACTCCCTGAAAGGTTTTAAACATCAAGTTAAAGAGACGGGCATCGGTCCAGTCCTTGCTGCCACAGACCGGGCACTTGATCTCCTCATTATGGATGATCTCGGTCATTTCAGCTGCTGTTTTTCCTTCCACATCCATCCCGATGGCATCTTCGATAATATGGTCCGCCCTGAAACGGGACTTACAGCTCTTGCAGTCAATCAGGGCATCATTGAAACTATCCAGGTGGCCAGATGCCTTCCAGATGTCAGGATGCATGATGATAGCAGAGTCCAGGCCGACTACATTTTCCCTTTCCCGGACAAAGTCCTTCCACCAGGCATTCTTGATATTCATCTTCAGTTCAACACCCATCGGTCCGTAATCCCAGGTATTGGCCATACCTCCGTAGATTTCTGAGTTCTGATAAACAAAACCTCTCCGCTTACATAATGAAACAATTTTATTCATTAATTCCTCTCCAGCCATATTGGACTTCATCTTCCTTTACCTCCTCATATTTTATATATAATTAAAAAACCTCAGGTTCTAAAACCTGAGGGTCCATTACAGGACGGTTCCACCCCAGTTGCCGGTTTGAAAAACACGGCCACTTTCCTGTCCGTACATCCTAATGTTGGTGCCTTTTCGCAAATGTACAGGCTCTCACCATCCCTGTTCGCTGTTCTTTATTTGCTACTATTGCCAACTCTGTACCCATATATTTTTTTCTGCCCCTATTATACCTCAATTCCTCAATTCAGGCAAGCAATTATACTTGAATTTCTTATCTAAGGCAAGCGGGCAAACCGCCATTTTTTCTGTGATATTCTATGCAGGCACAACAGAAACCATGCCGACTGCAATAGGTAGATGAACATGAACATTCATTTTTATTTACATTGATATTGGGACAACCATCTCTTTGCTGTAAAGCTGCCATATATAATACCTCCCTTTAGACAAAATAATTCTCCACATAATTTAACATCTTTATGGTCGCAATGATTGCAGCAGTAGTCTGATCTGGATCCAGGGCTTTAGTCTTGAATTCCTCTCCCCGGAAATTCCAGGTGATAACGGTTTCCACCAGGGCATTGGTCTGCCCGCCAGGTGGTATTGTAACTATATAATCGGTCAGTTCCGGTAATTCCTTTTTGATATCTTTGTAGATTTTGACCAGGGCATTCATGAAGGCATCATACTGCCCTCCACCCGTAGCAGAAGCTTCATATTTTTCTCCATTAATATAGATACTGAGATTAGCTATAGGCCTTAAGCCATGAGCATTGGCTATATAATAATTATCCAGCTTCACTTTCTCTTCCAGGATCCTGTCGCCCAGTACTTCAGAAACTATATAGGGCAAATCTTCCATGGTAATGTTGTTCTTCTTATCCCCCAGCTCTGTTATTTTTTCCGAAACTTTTTCCAGTGATTCTTTATCCAGCTGGATACCCAGGTATTCTAAATTTTTTTTGATGCTGGCCTTGCCGGAGGTTTTACCCAGGGCATATTTCCTGGTCCGTCCGAAACGTTCAGGAAGCAAATCATTACAGTAAAGGTTTCCTTTATTATCACCATCAGCGTGAACCCCGGAAACTTGTGTGAATACATTTCCTCCCACTACTGGTAAGTTAGATGGTACCCTCTCGCCACTGAACCTCTCTACCAGGGTGCTGATTTCATACAATTTTTTCTCATTGATTCCTGTCCTGATTCCCAATTGATCATGTATATTAACTACAGTAGCAGCCAGTTCTGCATTTCCTGCCCGCTCGCCCAGGCCATTTACGGTAGTGTGGATTCCCTTTACCCCGGCCTTTATGGCTGCCAGGCAGTTGGCAATAGCCAACCCGTAATCATTATGGGCGTGAAAATCAAAGGAAAGCTCCGGGAATCTGCTGACAACCTGTGTAATATATTCCTCAGTCCGGTAGGGATTCAGTACACCTAAAGTATCAGGCAACATGAATCTTTTAATACTTTCCTTACTTAAGGCATCAATAAGGGCAAAGACATAATCCGGCGAATCCTTCATCCCATTTGACCAGTCTTCCAGATAGACATTGATATCCATATCGAATTGTCTGGCATAATCAATCACTTCTTTAATATCCCTCAAATGTTCTTCCAGGGTTTTCCTCAATTGAACCTCCACATGCCTGCGGGAGCCTTTGCATAAAAGGTTGACTACCCTTCCTCCCGCCTCTCTGATCCAGTCAATGGATTTCTTTCCATCAACAAAACCGAGGACCTCTACCCTATCCAGATAGCCGTTTTTGCCGGCCCATTCGGTAATTTTCTTTACTGACGCCAGTTCACCATTGGAAACCCTGGCAGAAGCTACTTCAATCCGGTCTACTTGAACTTCTCCTAATAAAAATTTAGCAATATTTAACTTTTCCACCACGGTAAAAGATATCCCAGAGGTCTGTTCACCATCCCTCAGAGTGGTGTCCATTATTTCAACCATTGTCCTACTCCCCTCTCTCTACTCGAAAACACGTTTAAAATATTATAGCCTATGATTATATATGTGTCAAGATATTCCTTTATTAAATAAATAAGCCGTAATTTTACACTTTACTTATAAAGGTAATTATATTAAAATATGAGATAATAAATTTTTGTAAAATTATTGAAGAAGGTAGGGAATAATTATGAAAAAGAAACAATTAATAGGATTGATTGTGGCGGGATTGGTATTTGTATTTGTATGTTCATCAAGTATACTGGTCAATAACATGTCAAAACAATATGAATCATCCTCAAAACCGGGTTTTTTTAATCGTTCCAGCTATATCCTGCCTCCTGTCCCGCACATCGCTGTGGTAGAAGTTAAAGGGTCCATTACAGACTCTTACACAATTTATTCATATTTAAATGAAAATTATAACCATCAGGACACATTGAAACTGATCGATGAACTTAAGGATTCATCATTCAACAGGGGGATCCTGTTGTATGTGGACTCTCCCGGGGGTACTGTGGCCGCCAGCGATGAACTCTACCTGAAATTAAAGGAATATACAGAAGAAACAGGAAGGCCGGTCTGGACATATATGGGAGAAATGGCCTGTTCCGGCGGTTATTATATCGCGATGGCATCCGAAAAGGTTTATGCAAACAGAAACACCTGGACCGGCTCTATCGGTGTTATCCTCTCTTATCTAAACTACAAAGACTTATATGAAAAAATAGGAGTTAAAGGAGTCTATTTCACAAGCGGCGACAATAAGGCAATGGGAGCGGGCGACCTTGACCTGACCCAACAACAGCAGGAAATTTTTCAAAGCCTTGTAGATGAAGCCTATGAACAGTTTGTCGAGATTGTTGCGGAAGGCAGAAATATGGCGGTAGACCGGGTCAAAGAACTGGCTGACGGCAGGATTTATTCAGCAAAACAGGCATTGAATAACGGTCTTATTGATGAAATTGCTACATACGATGAGGTAAAGGAAACTTTCAGCATGGAACTAGGAGGAGCTATAATATATAAGCCAGAAAGCAAAAAAACATCTAGATTACGGTCATTATTCGCATATGTGAACAAATTAAAACCGCGTTCCGATGCGGAGATGCTCATCGAATTTATTGATAGTAACAGAAACGGGGTGCTAATGTATTATGCAGAACCATTATTCTAGCAGCAATATATATGCAGGTTTTGCTCCCCGGCTGGCGGCTTTCCTTATTGATTCATTAATTTTAATTGTAGTACTACTGCCCGTACGCGCAACGTTTTTTATTTTTTCACTCATCAGCCCCTCAAACTTAATGACTAAACCCGTACTTTTTCAATTCAGTGTCATTGATATAGTACTCTATCTATTAACTGCAATATATTATGTTTCGATGACCTATTATTACGGCACCACTCTCGGAAAGAAACTGTTTAATTTAAAGGTAGTAAGTACAGATGGAAGCGAATTGACTTTTATTAATGTCCTTTATCGTGAAACCATCGGGAAATATTTATCATCGATTATTTTTATAGGCTATCTAATGATAGCAATTGACAGTGAAAAACGAGGACTACATGACAGGCTTTGTGATACCAGGGTGGTTTATAATATCAATCTCCCGGATAACGTGGCAACAAATGCAGTAACTGAATAATAAAAGAGAGGGACGGTTAGCCGTCCCCTTCCTCTTTCATTTGCTTTTTACGCCGCCTGACACAATTTCCCTGCTGCCCCGGAGTGATATTTCATTTTCGTCATCCGAAGACGTATCATAGGGATAAAGACGCACAACATTACGTATCGCCGCATCACACTGAATGGAAAGGAACTCTTTATAGTTATCCACACTTTTTATTTCCCTTTAAAAGCGCAAATTCATTCAAAAGTAGTGAAAATATAAAGTTTAAATAAATAAAAGTTTATAAAATATTGAAAATACAAGTTTCTCTTTTTAGCAGTAATAATATATAATATACAGTGGCGGTAAAAACATAAGAATGCTAAGGAGGATAAAAATGCTTACGATCACAACACAAACAATTCAAATTGTTTCCTTAATTATCTCTGCCCTGGCTCTGGGTGTAGCTGCATGGCTCTATACATGGGTAAAGGCTCAGCCATCGTCCAATAAACGTATAGCTGAAATTGGCGAGTACATCCGCCAGGGGGCCAACACCTTTTTAAGACGTGAGTATCTGGTACTGGCACGCTTTACTGCAATAGCAGCTGTATTAATCGTGATATTCCTGCCTAAACCAATCTGGACAGGAAATAATATTGCCGATAATATCTGGATGGCTATTGCCTATATATTTGGTACGGTTCTTTCTGCCCTTGCAGGTAAAATCGGTATCCAGATTGCTACCATCGCCAATATGAAAGCAGCCGAAGCTGCACAAAAAGGAGTTCAGCCTGCCTTCATGACGGGTTTCCGTGGCGGTGCAGTCATGGGTATGGCGGTTGTCGGCTCCAGTCTTTTAGGTGTAGCACTTATTTTTATGATTATAGGTGATGCCACTGCACTTCTGGGCTTCAGCTTTGGTGCCAGTTCACTGGCCCTCTTTGCTAAAGCCGGTGGAGGTATTTTTACTAAAACCGCCGACATCGCTGCTGACCTGGTAGGAAAAGTTGAATTAGGAATGGAAGAAGACGATCCGCGGAACCCCGCAGTTATAGCAGACAACGTGGGAGATAATGTAGGGGACGTAGCCGGAATGGGTGCAGACCTCTTTGACTCCAATGTTGCTTCTATGGCAGCCGCACTGGTTATGGCTACTTCTTTAGGTGGCATATACAGTAAAAATGTTGTAATGGTTTTTGCCTATGCTGCCATCGGTCTCCTGGCTTCCATCATCGGCGTTGCCACAGCCCGTATCGATGAAAACGGTAATCCCGGTAAAGCACTTAACAGCTCAACCTATGTAACCACTATCACATATGCTCTACTTACCGCTTTATCTACCTGGCTTTTCAATTTTGAATGGCGTATATGGGGAGCTACTGCTGTTGGCCTCCTGGTTGGTACAATCATAGGAATAACTACCGATTATTTTACCAATGACACAAAACCGCCTGTCCAGGCAGTGGCTACTGCTTCAAAATCCGGACCTGCATTCACCATAATATCAGGATTTTCCTATGGTTTATTGAGCACTCTTCCTGCACTTATAGGAATTGCCATCACAGCCTTAATATCCTACAATCTTTGTGCCCCTCTGGGTGAAGGCTATGGCATGTTCGGTATCTCCATGTCTGCTCTGGGTATGCTTTCAATCGTAGGAATGATTATATCCAATGACGCTTACGGCCCGATTGTAGACAACGCCCGGGGGCTGGCTGAAATGGGCGGTTTCGGGGAAAAGGTCATTGCCGTTGCCGATGAGCTGGACTCAGCAGGAAATACCGTAAAAGCTATAACCAAAGGTTTCTCCATCGCTGCAGCAGGACTTACAGTTATTTCCCTCCTGGGTGCTTTTATGAGCGAAGTCAACATGATGGCTGTAGAATTTGGTGTTGCCGGTATCAATAATTTTGATATTATGAATCCCACTGTATTCTTCGGACTTATAGTAGGCCTGGCCATTCCTGCCGTCTTTTCGGCCATGTTGATGCTTGGTGTAGACAAAAACGCCCAGAGAATGGTTGCAGAAATCCACAGGCAGTTTGATGCCATACCTGGCCTGAAAGAGGGTAAAGAAGGTGTCAAGCCTGACTATGACAGGTGTATAGATATTGCAACCACCGGAGCCCTCAGGGAACTGGTACCGGCAGGTATAATAGCCATTTTTGCCACTGTTGTTGTTGGATTGGTAGGTGGTCCACAGGCCATCGGCGGTTTTCTGACCGGAAACATTGCCTCGGGCCTCTTACTTGCCCTCCTGATGTCTAATGCCGGCGGGCTCTGGGATAACTCTAAAAAATATGTTGAAGCAGGCAATTGCGGTGGAAAGGGTTCCACTGCACACAAAGCTGCTGTTGTAGGCGACACAGTGGGTGACCCCTTTAAAGATACTGCTGGTCCTTCAATCAATACACAAATTACCGTTGTTTCCCTGGTAGCTTCACTATTATCAGGAATATTCCTTCTGTACTCTCTCTTTTAATTAAAAAAGAATCCGGGCTTAAGGCAGTTTGCCTGAAGCCCGGATTTTTAATTAGTATTCCCTGAATTATTATTCCAGATCATTCTCCTGAACACTTACTTCCCATACCACAAGGATTAACCGGTATATGAATTGCCTTTACCTAATCCTCACCTAATAGTTCCCTATAAACGGTATGTGTTTTATCAGAGTCCCTGTAATTAATAATCGCATAAGTATTATCAAAATAAATTATAATGAAAGGGCCATCCGTATTCAATATGAATATTTCTCCTTCCCCCAGGCCTTCTAACTCGAATCTCCCGAGAAAAGCAAGGCCAAATCAAGTATTCTAATTTCCGTCAGGTATTAGAAAACTCCTGGCAATGAGGGCATATGCCAAAAATTTTTACACTGTGGTCGATAATCCTATATGCTGTCTCCTCCCTGATTTTTTCTTCAAATTCACCCAGGGGACAATCCAGGGGAAGGACTTTATTACATTGTATACAGATTAAATGGTGATGGTGTTCATCCCTGATTAATTCAAAATAGCTTTCATTATTATCTATATCCAGAGACAGTTTCCGGAGAAGCCCCTTTTTTACAAAAAGATTCATATTACGATAGACTGTTGAAAGTTTCAGGTTGGGACAACTCTCCTGTAACCTGGAAAATATGTAGGTTGCGGTTACAGGCTTTTCAGCCTCAAAGATCACTTCCAATATGGACTCCCGCTGTCTGGTAACCCTGATATCCTTCTCTCTCAATATTTCCTGCATTTTTTCCTTTTTATCCTTCATTGGATTCCTTTCCTTTCCCGTAAATATTTAACTATACTTGCCAGCAGAAAATATAATACACTCAAAAGAATAATCGTCCCTCCCGGAGCCAGGTCCAGGTAATAGGCAGCAATCAGTCCGGAGTTAACCGACAGGAGGGCAGCCAGGATACTGTAAATAATGGTTTCCTTAAAACTTCCAGCCAGCTGCAGGGCAGTGGCTACAGGTATACTGATTAATGAAGCAATCAGTAAGCCACCCACTATCCGCAAAGAAAGGGAGATGGTTACCGAGATAATAATCATGAACAGTATATTGAGAAACCTGACCGGCACCCCGGCCAGGCGGGCGTCCCCCTCATTGAAGGATAGATAGAAAAAACCATAATAAAAGAGAAAAATCAAAGCAATTATTATTATTGCTAAAGGGACGACAACCAGTAAATCCAGATCCGATACCAGTGTCAGGCTGCCGAATAGATAGCTCATGATTCCAACAGAATTATCGGAAAGGCTGATTAAAATAGTAGCCATCCCCATACCTGCTGCCAGGATGATAGAAAGGGAAAGCTCTGCATAATCGCTGATTTTTTCCCGGATCTTTTCTATCCCCAGGGCAGCCAGCACCGATATCAGAATTGCCGGATAAACTGGATAAATTCCAGTCAGAATACCAAGAGCAACACCGGCCAGGGCTACATGGGAGATAGTATGACCGATCTGTGATAAACCTTTCATAATCAGGAATACCCCGATTAGTGGTGCTATGAGGGCAATCATGTTTCCCACCAGGAAAGCTCTTTGCATGAAAGCATAGGTGAAAACCTCAGGCATTATAATCACCACCACTACTGTATTCAACTTCAGGAACTGTATCTCCCTTCAACAAATCCTTGTTCAGATAACCTGTAGAGGCAAATTCCTGCTGATTATAAAGGAAGACCTCTCCCCCTTTAAAATAGGCTATTTTTTGTGCTTCCCTGATAAGCTGGAGTTCATGGACCACCATGATGATGGTAATATTTAAGTCCTGGTTTAGTCTATTGAGCAGGTTAATAAAATCCTCCTGGGCCTTTAAATCAATGCCGACAAGGGGTTCATCCAGGAAGATTATCTCCGGCTCTGTCACCAGAGTACGGGCTATAAAGACCTTTTGCTGCTGGCCGCCAGACAGCTTACCAATCTGCCTGTCCCTGAAGTCCGCCATGCCCACCAGTTCCAGAACCTCTTCAATCCTCTTTTCCAGCCTTATGTTTAAAACTTTAAAAAAGCCCATCTCCTTATATAGGGCAGCCGCCACAACCTCGTTAACTGTTGCCGGAAAGCTTTTATTAAAATTCCTTATTTGCTGGGACATGTAGCCGACCCTGTGCCATTCATAAAATTTACCTATATCCTTGCCCAGGAGCTGGATCTCTCCCCTGTCTGGCTTCAGTTCACCTATCATCAATTTCAGCAGGGTGCTCTTTCCTGAACCATTTGGGCCAATGAAGACAATGAAATCCCCTCTATGGACAGTAAGGTTGATATCTTTCAATACTGGTTCCTGACTATAACTGAAATAAAGATTCCTGACTTCTGCCACCTTATTCATCTGCATCCACCAACGCTTTCTTTAAATTGTCCAGGTTTTTACGCATGATTGAAAAATAATCTTCATTGTTTTGTCTCTCTTCTTCCGTCAGTCCAATAAAGGGATTCAGGATAAGGATCTCCAGGCCGGCCTCCCTGGCAACCACCTCTACCATTTTCCGGTCCAGGTGGGGTTCAAGGAAAATGTATTTCATGTTCTTTTTCCTGGCTGTATCCACGATCCTGGCCAGATTACCCGGGGTAGGTTCACCGTGGGGAGCCAGGCTGCTCACGGAAAGCTGCCTGAAGTTATACCTTCTGGCCAGATAACCAAAGGCAGCATGGGAGACAATTATGGTATCCTGTTTTAGCTCCCTTAATGCTTCATCATACTCTACCAGCAGCTCATCAATCTTTCTGGCATAGTTTTCATAATTAGCCTGATACTTACCCATATTCTCCGGATCTAAAGCAGTTAATTCATCCCTGATTACAGCAGCCATGATTTTCATGTTCTCCGGATCCAGCCAGACATGGGGATCATAGACACCATGATGGTGATCTTCATGATGTGCTCCTTCTTCTTCTATTTCCTCAAATTTTAGCAAATGGAGATAATCACTCAGTTCCACAGTCCTTACACCGGAACTAGTTAAAAGTTTTGCCATCCCCTCCGCCCAGGGTTCCAGATCAAGGCCAATATAGAAAAAGATATCTGCCTTCTCCAGACCCGCCAGCCTCCTGGGAGAGGGCTCATAACTATGGAGTTCTGCCCCGGAGGGCACCACCAGTTCAACATTGTTGCCCTCACCGGCAATGCTTTTAACCACTTCATAAACAGGAAAGACACTGGTATAGATACTATAGGAAAAACCGGCTTCCTGGCCCTCTTCCTTTATTACCTGCCCTTTACCAATGAATATATAAAACAGGAATATAAATAATATCAATACCATGAACAATAACCAGATTACACTCTTCCTCAATCTTATAACCTCCTCCATGGAGATTTTTTATAGCAAAATATAATATATTAATATGTAAAAACCCGGTCTTTATACAAAACCTTATACAGCTTATACAGTTAGAATACTTGCAAATGATTTGCATCTTTAGGCCATATTAACATAAAATTATTTCTCAGTCAAGTACCTGCAAATTATTTGCAAAAAGAAAACCCGGGTTTACAAAAACCCGGGCTGAAGCCGCCTATTTTAGAAATCTCTTCAGGGCCTTCCCGTCAGGATAATCATACTTCCTCCCCTGGTAAGTTCCCCTTCTCTCCATCTCAGTCAGGATCATCTCCTGGATCTTCCACCAGCTGTGATCCCAGTTGGCAAAAAGTGTTTTCTCTTCCGGTGCCCTTCCGATCAGGCGCTGGACAGCGATATCCGGCGAGAGGTATTCCAGAAAGGTGATTACCCTCTCTATATATTCATCCAGTGAAATGAGTTCTACTACCCCCTGCTGATATAAACGGCCCAATTCTGTATCTTCCCTGATATAGAGGGCATGTAACTTCACATTGTCTATACCCAGGACAGAAAGTATCCTGGCATTTTCGATGACATCCAGCAAATCATCTCCCGGCAGGTTCAAAATCAGATGTACCCCCGTTTCAATCTGATATGCTTTAGCCATCAGGACAGCATCGATAAATTCAGCCAGGCCATGACCCCGGTTAAGCTTATCTAAAGTATGATAATTGACAGTCTGCAGCCCCAATTCCAGGCTGAGATTTACCTCTGGCCTGTTCCTGGCTATAAAGTCTGTCAGTTCTTTCAGGTAATGATGGCTTATGCAATCCGGCCTGGTAGACAGGCATATCTCTATTATATCCTCAAACTCTAAAGCCTCAGCAATATACCCCTTCAACCTTTCCAGGGGCAGATAGGTATTGCTGTAATTCTGAAAATAGGCAATGAATAATTCTACTCCATATTTAGGCCCGATATATTCCCTGTTTTTTCTCAGTTGTTCCCGCACTGAAAATTCACTGGGCAGTGTCTCAAAACCGGCCCCCTCTTCACCACAGAAACTACAGCCCCCGGTACCGATACACCCGTCCCGGTTGGGACAGGTAACGGGGAGATTAACAGGTAATTTATAGGTCTTCTGGCCATACTTTTCCTTTAAATAAGTGGAATATTTATAATATAGGGACATGGGAAAACTCCTCTCTACTGGCACTATATTTATTAATCTTTAGTGTCTCCTGATTATAGCCAGTATCTGTGGGGCAGTCTGTTGATTTACAAACCTGTAATTCAGGACATTATAGATATGGGGATCAAGACTGGCTACATACTCGAGAATAGCGGAAAGTTCCTCTTTCCCTCCAGGATGTCCAGTATAAACAACCAGTGTTATTATACCATCTTTCTTCAAAAGCCCCAGCCCTTTCTCCAGGGCTTCGATAGTACTCTCTTTATTTGTAATGACCTCCTTATCTCCTCCCGGTAAATAACCAAGATTAAAGATCATCCCATCAATCTCTTTTTTTATATATTGATTCAGATTCTGATGGCCATCCTTTATCAATTCTACCCGGTGGAGGACTTTATGCTCAGCCAGCAGTTTCTCCGTATTGCTAAGGGCTTTTTCCTGTATATCAAAGGCATAGACCCTACCTCCATCCCCGACCAGATTGGCCAGCAGCAGGCTGTCATGGCCATTACCGGCCGTAGCATCTATTACAGTGGCACCACTCTGGATATGCCTGGTCATCAAGATATGTGAAAACTCAACCATCTGCCAGAAATCAGCCATAATCTCTCCTCCCTCTAATGATTATATCATAAAAAGCCTTAATATTATCTGTAAATATTATATTATCACTCCTTCTATAATTAAAACAAAAATACAGGATTTTTAGATGTTTTTTGATAAAATTGTGCCATTTTTCCCCTTCATTACATATGATAGTACTACAATATACTAAAAAGGAGGGAAATTCATGGGTCCAATTGATAATGTAGATCGCGACCGCCGGAGACGCAAGGATAGAAAATTAAAAGCCAGATTTGACCAGTTGTTAAGGGTACGCTTTACCGTAATATTCGATGTAGATGTTGAACTCGATGAAGACTCTG
Source organism: Halanaerobiales bacterium (assembly GCA_025451675.1). Taxonomy (GTDB): domain Bacteria; phylum Bacillota; class Halanaerobiia; order Halanaerobiales; family DTU029; genus DTU029. The sequence continues at coordinate 29,896 of JANWJZ010000030.1, forward strand.
TAGAAATAATCGTTGTTGATGACAACAACAACTAATTCAGACTAAATTATTGGTTTTATAATATTTTTAAATATAACAGGGTATAGATATTCCCTGTCTATACCCTGTTCCCATATTTAAAATCCTGCATATATATATTATACCAGTAAATTTTCCGTTATTAACACAAGGAACTATAAAGGAGGTGTGCAGAAATAGGTGTTGTTTATATCATGCTGGGTTTTCTTATAGGTGCACGTTTCTCCGACCTGATTTATCGGGAAAAATGGAGAAAGGAAGCCGGGCAAATACATAAAGACAATGAAAATGAACCGAAGAAAAAAAACAAAACCAAGGTCAGGGTAAAAAAAACAATGGAGCAGCTCATTGCAATCAAAAGTGATAAACCCATCGATCCCGAGAAGATAAAAATAAAAGTGAGTAAAGATCAGGATAGGGACAGGGCCAGTCCGGAACCAAATTTTATCCCCCTGACAATTCTCTGGGCTCATTTTGTTGCTAAACAATTTGGTTTACTGGACGGAGACCAGCCTGCTCCCTGGCAAATACTGGACCATGAAGACGAACATAAAACAAGGATACGTGATATAGACCTGAGCCAGCGCTCCTGGCAGGATTTCCTCTCCAAAATAATTACAGATACAGGTTGGACCCGCTGGATTCAGGATCCGGATGAAGTAAGAAACAGGACCTTACTGGCCTTTGAAAAGCCCCCTGATTAAATTTCATGCCAGGAAACAGGGGCATTAAACCCATTTTATATAATAAAAAAACCCCTGAATCTACAGATTCAGGGGTTTTTCTGCTATTCTTACCTGAATGTTCCATATACATAGAGATACAGTACAGAGAACACTCCCAGGACATATACAAGCCAGTGTACTTCTTTGCCCTTACCGGTAGCCAGCTTCACAAAGGGGTAAACGATGAAACCTAAAGCAATACCATTGGCGATAGAATAGGTAAAGGGCATGAAAACCATGGTTATGAAGGCCGGGAATACTTCTGTAAAGTCATTCCAGTCCAGTTTGGCCATATTTGTAATCATCATGGCTCCCACGATTA
>JANWJZ010000031.1 GCA_025451675.1 Halanaerobiales bacterium
CTTTTGCAAGGCATTTCGTCTTAAGGCAACGTCCCATCCTTAAGCACTATAACGCATGGCCCCTACTCAGCCACTTTTTTATTGCTATTTTAGCATATATCTCTTCCCAGGACAAGAAGTATTTTAAAACACATTTAATTAAGCAGATATTAATAATACAATAAAAGTCTAAAATAATCCGGTGATATTGCCTTCTTCATCTATATCAATGGACTCTGCCGCCGGTTTAGCAGGCAGGCCTGGCATGGTCAGGATAGGCCCGGTCAGTGGTACGACAAAACCTGCTCCGGCTGACAGGTTAACCTCTCTCACCGTAATCCTGAAACCTTCCGGCCTTCCCTTCAGGGCCGGGTTGTCAGACAGGGAGTTCTGGGTCTTGGCCATACAGACAGGCAAGTTTCCATAACCCAGTTCCTCGTACCTGGCCAGTTGCCTTTCCGCTGTACTGCTGAAATCGACACCTTCAGCACCATAGATTTCCCGGGCAATCTTCTCAATTTTTTCCCTGAGGGGCAAATCCAGCTCATAGAGGAAATTAAAATCACTTTTTTCCTCTTCCAGCAGTCTCAAAACTCCCTCGGCCAGGGCCAGCCCTCCCTCGCCCCCCTTCGCCCAGACTTCTGTCAGGGCAACAGGGACACCCAGTTGCCGGCACTTTTCTTCCAGTAGTTGCAATTCCGCCTCAGTATCAGCAGGGAATCTGTTGATGGCTACTATTACCGGAAGGCCGAATTTCCTTATATTCTCCACATGTTTTTCCAGGTTGGCAACACCCTTTTCCAAAGCCTGCAGGTCTTCTCTGGCCAGATCGTCTTTGTTAACTCCGCCAGGCATCTTCAAGGCCCGTATTGTTACCACCAGTACTGTTGCATCAGGGGTTATACCGGCATAGCGGCACTTGATGTTAAAGAATTTCTCCGCTCCCAGGTCAGCACCAAAGCCGGCTTCTGTTACCACTATCTCCCCGGTCTTCAGGGCCATCTTTGTGGCAATTATACTATTACAGCCGTGGGCAATATTGGCAAAGGGGCCGCCATGGACAAAGGCCGGTGTATTCTCCAGAGTCTGGACCAGATTCGGTTTCAGGGCATCCTTCAATAAGGCAGCCATGGCACCGGCCACTTTTAAGTCTCTGACCTTCACCGGCTTACCCTCATATGTATAGGCAGGAAGGATATTACTGATCTTCTCCTTCAGTTCAGCAAGGTCATTGGCCAGGCATAATATGGCCATTATTTCTGAAGCAACAGTGATTATAAACCTATCCTGCCGCGGTACTCCATTTACTTTCCCGCCCAGGCCAATTACAATCTCCCTTAAAGCCCGGTCATTTATATCAAGGGCCCGGGGCCAATTGATATTGGCGGGATCTATACCCAGTTCATTCCCCTGTTTAAGATGGTTATCGATTACCGCTGCAAGTAAGTTGTGGGCTGCCCCGATAGCATGTAAATCGCCAGTAAAATGCAGATTGATATCCTCCATGGGGACTACCTGGGAATAACCTCCACCGGCAGCACCTCCCTTAAGGCCCATCACAGGGCCCAGGGAAGGCTCCCGGATGGCAACGACAGCTTTCTTCCCCAGTTTATTTAAAGCCTGGCCAAGGCCAACAGTAACGGTAGTCTTACCTTCACCGGCAGGAGTTGGGGTTATGGCTGTTACCAGTATTAGTTTACCCTTTTCACCCTCTTTTTTCTTCAGTACATCCAGGCTGACCTTGGCTTTGTACCTCCCATAAAGTTCCAGGTCTTCTTCAGATAAACCAATTTGAGCTGCTATTTCCTCTATGGGCCGCAGCCTGGCTGATTGCGCAATCTCAATATCTGTTTTCATCAATACACCTCCTGATGACACTTGACACAGGGGGAAAGTTCCCCTGTGTCATCTCTGTATTTATTAATACCTCTTCGTAATTATGTTCTCTCCTTTATATAAAAGATATAAAAGGAGGGCCTGTCCGGCAATAAAGAAAAACAGCACAGGAGAACCATCCCCTTGTGTTGTTTGTTTTATATAAAAAAAGTCAGTCTGGAACAACACAGGAGAACCGTCCCCCTGTGTTATTTTTTTGACTGACTTTAGTTACGGGACGATTAGATTACTCCTCGCTAACATCTTTCCCGTCTTCTTCATCCTTTATTTCTTCCTTTTTGTCTCCTTCCTGGAGATCATCACTTAACTGCAGGACCCTGTCTTTCTTTTCTATTGGATCAAGGGGTTCACCCTTCATCAGTTTCCTGATATCTTCAGAGTCTAATGTCTCACGCTCAATCAAGGCTTCTACGATACTTTCCACCTTGTCAGCGTTTTCCTTCAGCAGCTGTATGGCTCGCTGGTAACATTGATTTATTATTGAGCTGATCTCTTTATCTACTGCAGCAGCAACCTCTTCACTATAGTTCCTCTGTCTGGATATATCCCTGCCCAGGAAGATCTGTTCATCATGTTTCTGGCCCAGGGTCAGGGGCCCGATCTTCTCACTCATCCCATATTCGGTTACCATAGCCCGCACCAGTTGAGTAGCCCTTTCCATATCGTTCTGGGCACCGGTACTGATATCATCGAGGAAGACCTCTTCTGCTGCCCTGCCACCCAATAAGGAAGTTACCCTGTCCAGTAATTCCTTTTTGGTGTGGTAGCTCCTTTCTTCCTCCGGTAGAGGAATGGTATATCCACCGGCCCTGCCTCGTGGTATTATAGTAACTTTATGTGTCCGGTCCCCATGTTCCAGGAGTTCTCCCAGGATGGCGTGACCGGTCTCATGATAGGCAACCAGTTTCAATTCTTTCTCTGAGACTACCTTTCTCTTCTTGGCCGGTCCGGCAATGACCCGGTCAATGGCATCATCAAATTCTTCCATGGTAATGACCCTTTTATTTCTCCTGACAGCCAGTATCGCTGCCTCATTGGCCAGGTTCTCCATATCTGCCCCGGTAAAACCAGGGGTCCTTCTGGCCAGTACCTTTACATCAACATCATCTGCAATCGGTTTATTGCGCAGATGTATATTTAAAATACCTTCCCGGCCTTTCAGATCTGGATAATCCACCACTACCTGACGGTCAAACCGGCCGGGCCGGAGCAAGGCGGGATCAAGGACATCAGGCCTGTTGGTTGCAGCCATTACAATTATTCCTTCATTTGTTTCAAAACCATCCATCTCTACCAGCAGCTGGTTCAGGGTCTGTTCCCTCTCATCATGGCCGCCGCCAAGGCCGGCCCCTCTCTGCCTGCCCACTGCATCCAATTCATCGATAAAAATTATACAGGGAGAATTCTTTTTGCCCTGCTCAAATAAATCCCTTACCCGGGAGGCACCGACACCTACAAACATCTCCACAAAATCAGAGCCGCTAATGAAAAAAAAGGGCACTCCTGCCTCACCGGCAACAGCTCTCGCCAGTAATGTCTTACCGGTACCAGGAGGTCCTACCAGTAGAACACCCTTCGGTATCTTGGCTCCCATCCGGGTAAATCTACCGGGATCTTTGAGAAATTCAACTACTTCAATCAATTCTTCCTTTACCTCTTCATAGTTGGCCACATCGGCAAAGGTAACTTTTTTACTGCTATCGCTTAATCTGGCCCGGCTCTTTCCAAAGGATAACATCTGGTTTCCGCCACCCTGCATCCTTTGCATAATAAAAAGCCAGGCAATTACTAAAAGAACAATGGGAAAAATATAGCCTAAAATACTCATCCACCAGGGAGGAGTCGGTTCAGGCATGGTATTAATTTTTACACCATTATTATGAAGGATTTTCATCAAATCCGGAATTATCTCTGGTGGTAAAGGTACTGTAAATTCGAAATTATTTACCGTTCCCTGTATCTCTTTATTACCAATGATGGTAACTTCCCGAATTCTTCCTTCTTCAACTCCTGCTATTAGATCGCTATATGAAAAATCCCTCAATACATTAGGGGTTTGCTGCATAAAGAAATGTGCAACTACAATGGATAGTACTATTAACACGAAATAAAATCCAAGATTCTTTACAAAACTATTCAATAAATCTTGCCCTCCCTTCCGTCAAAATAAAAAACGGAATTATGCTCATACAATTTATAATTATAACATAAGGATATTTCTTTGGCAATAATATGAACAAATTAAAGCAGGCTTTTTTTGATAATTTAAGAATATAGTTCTTCCTTTAGAACAGCAATAAAAGGTAGATTCCTGTATTTCTCTGCATAATCAAGGCCATAGCCGACAACGAACTTATCGGGTATCTCAAAACCATTAAAATCTGCTTCAAGATGTTTAACAACCCTTCTCTCTGGTTTATCCAGGAGAGTAACAACCTTGATACTGGCCGGACGCCGGGTCTCCAGCATGGCAATCACATGTTTTAAGGTTTTTCCTGTATCAAGGATATCCTCTACGATCAGGACATGGCGCCCTTCTATATTCTCCTCCAGGTCCTTGATAATCCTTACAGTACCTGTGCTGCTGGTTCCCTGCCCATAACTGGATACATCCATAAAATCAAAAACAACAGGCAGGTTAATCTGCCTGGCCAGATCAGCCATAAACATAACTGCTCCCCGCAGGATACAGACCATAACTAACTCTTCATCAGGTTCATAACAGGCTGAAATCTCCTCGGCCAGTTCCTTGATTCTCTCTTTTATCTGCTCTTCAGTAATAATAATCTCAGCCAGGTCTCCAGAATAAAATTTTGTGTCTTTCATGGATTAATCCCCTCCCGTATTTTCAATTTCAATTTTAAGTATCTCTTCTGTATCTTCCCCTATTTTAAATCTCCCGTCAACCCTATATCCTGCTATCCAGATTATATTCCCTGTACTATCTGCAACTATAGGTATCCGGTCCCGTTCTGTAACGGGGATTTTTTCATCAATGAAAAAATCCTTTAATTTCTTGGAACCTTTCAGGCCTAAAGGATAAAAGAAATCTCCTTCCTTCCTTTTTCTGATGGTCAATGGGCCACTGACCTTTTTCAAATCACAGAGACAGATATTTTTATTTCCAGTCATTTCTTTCCACTTATCCGTCACCGGTAAAATTCCTGCTTTAAAATAAAAATTTCCCCATTCTACTTCCCCAGGTATCTCCAATAGCTCTATTTTTTCTTCCTCCTGCACCTCCTGCTGCCTTATTTCAAAAATTAAACTTTCATAGGACCGCCTTACCTGTATATTATCCGGTAAAGTAATGAATTTACCGGTCTGGCCTGAAAGGATTAAATCATCAATGGCCTGATAATGGATAGCATAAAGATCCAGGTCATTCCCTTTCAGTTCACTGATAGCATTCTGAACTATCCTTCTTCTTATGGCCTTATCTTCCTTCTCCAGCATCTCCAGGGAGAGGATGAGACTCTCCTTTTTCCTTTCCAGGATACATTTCTTATATTTCTCCAGGCCCAGCTTACTCAGATAGGCTTCCTCTTCCCTTATATTCAGGGCCATTCTATAGACTACCCCTTTAAGGCCAGGATTAATCTCTTTTTCCAGTTCCGGTATTATTTTATTCCTGAGCTTATTCCTGGTGTAGATCAACTCCTCGTTGGTCCGGTCATAGCAGGGGTTCAGGTTCCTTTCCCTACAATATTCTTCAATCTCCTGCCGGAAAAAATCCAGCAAGGGATGAATGATAAGAATATTATTTCTTTCTGTAAGGGGCAGGATCCCCGCCAGGCCTTTCAGGCCGGTACCGCGAAAAATATTCAAAAAAACAGTCTCAATCAGGTCATCTTTATTATGGGCCAGGGCTATCTTCTTTATCTCATATTTCCCCGCCCATTTTTCCAGAAAATGAAACCTGGCTAACCGGGCCCCTTCTTCCGGTGAATAGCCGTGTTTTTCAATATATTCCGGTACATTAAATTCCTCTACTATAACTTCCAGCCCATAACCTTCAGCTACCTTCTTCACATATTCTGCTTCCGCAAAAGCCTCTTGCCGGAACATATGGTTTAAATGAAAGACCAATAATTCCAGTTCACATTCATCCTTAATCCGGCAGAAAAGATCCAGCATGGTCAGGGAATCCGGGCCACCGGATACACCCAGTAAAATTGATTCACCCTTTTCTATTAAATTTTCCTTTATTATATAACCTTTAAAGCGTTCAAGTAAAGCCAAATTCCACTCTCCTTTAAAACATTTCATATACCTAATTTTATTCTCGGCAGGTCACTGAATTTCCTTCTTTTTTTCTTAACTTCTTCTACTTTTATGACAACTATTGTCAGGTCATCTCTAATTTCTCCATTATAATCCAGCACTTCCCCCCGTAAATAATCCAGCAGTTCCTCTGCCCGGTCAAAGGAAGAATTCTGCAATAGCTGCCGTAACCATTCTCTCTTATCTTCTATATCATCCCTGATATCCAGCATTCCGTCTGTAAACATGATTACAAAATCACCGGCCTGTAATTCTATCTCCTGATGGGAAACCTCAATCCTCTCCAGTATACCCGCCGGTAATGAGGCCGACTCAATCCGGATCAGCTCCCAGCCCCTCTTTATGTAAGTATCCACAGCACCAATCTTGCTGAATGTGGCCTTTCTGCTGAAGGTATCAAAAAGGCAGATATCCAGTGTTGTAAAGCTCTCTTCCTTATTCCTCAGGTAAAGGGCCGAATTAACCGTCCTGATGGCCAGGTCCGGATCAAAACCGGCATCAATGATACTCTCCAGTAGGTTAATTGCCGCCTGGCTCTCGGAAGCGGCCCTTTCCCCTATACCCATCCCGTCAGAAAGGACAACCAGCTCTTTACCATCCTTCAGTCCTTTGTATAAAAAGCTATCTCCTGATATCTCTCCCGAAGAGGCCTGCATAAAAGAAGCTATTGAAAACTTATAATTGCCCAGGGGGCCGTAGACTACTTCACAGGGTATATCCTTTAACTTATTTCCACAGCTTTTCTCGATGATCCGGTAATTATAATCATAATAGGAGTTCAGGAGGTCCAGAAACTGCTGCTGGCAGGGGCAATGGCCGCTGCATTGTTCAAATTTAACAGTAAAATAATTTTTATTAGTATTTATATTAGCATGAATATCTATACTCAAAATTTCCAGATTATTTTCTTTTGCCTTTTTCCTGATCTCCTCTATCCTTCCATCTTCAGCAATACCCATAAAGGATTCTGCCGAAAATTGCTCCAGGATTTCTCCTATACCCAGGAGCTGTTCAGAAACGATTTTCTGCCTGTCTATTAATCTGTGCCGCCAGAAGCGGTTAATCTGGTAAATCTCATAACTATCTTTAACTGTACGGATCATTTTCTGGATATAGGGACATTTGCCGGCAAAATATTTCTCTATTGACTCTTCTTCCAGATAAGCCTTTTCTTCTCCCTGTCTAAAAAGCAAAAATAACCGTTTATAGGTATCATCCCTGTCCTCAGACCAGCATCTCCTTCTATTCTTACATTTCCCACAGACCTTATTATTAAATATAAAGGAAAAATCAGCAAATTCCCTGCTCATGTCTTCCAGAACCACTGTTTCCTGGAAGGTAGCACTGAGCTCATTGAAGACCCTGGCCAATTCACTTAAATGTTGCCTTAATCCTTTATCCAGCTCAGGACAATACTGTTTCTCCCGTTTCTCACTTTTATTGACAAAACTATCATAGAATAGATACCAGTACTTTAAGGGCAGGAGCAGGTAAAGCCCGCCGGCAATAAGCAGTTCAATTGCTGTCCTCTTTAAATGTAAAAAGGAAGGAGCAAGACCTGAATATAATAGAAAGCCCAGTAAGATTGCAGGAATGATCCATCTTTTTTTCTTTTTACTGAAAAGGGAAACTGTAAAAGAAAGGACGATATAACTGAAGATTTTTTCCGCTGGAATTACCCCGGTATTAACCATTACTATTCCATAAAAAATGACAGGTAGGATAGTATAATTAAAACCCAGGATACCGGACATACTGATGACCAGCAGATAGATTATAACATTAACGAATTCTACAGGGAAAAGGGCCATCCTGGCCAGGCCGATTATAGAGCCGGCACTGATCAGGAAAAGGGCCAGTAAGGCCTGGCTGCTTAAATCCTGTTTCTGATCAAATAGCTGCTTCATACCCTCTAAAGCAGGATGGGCCAGGATATAGATAGCGGTTGCCTCCAGAAGGGAAAAAAAATAATAGACCGGAATAGTACCAAGATAAATGTTCCTGCCCAGGGCCAGCAATAAATAAAAGAGAGTGTTGAACAGGGCTATATCCTGTCCGGAGTATTTCTCCCCCTTTCTCCTATAGATAATGAATCCAAACAGGGCCGGAATAAGATAGATAATATTCAGGAAATCCTTTCCCCTGATTAGAGCTGCAGCAACTGTGAACAGGGTAATTAAAAAAATCCCTGGTTGAACAAAGACAATCATTGTTAAATAAACCAGGGCCAGGGGATAGAAACCGGCAATCTCAGCCTGTCCCAGAAAAAATCCGGGAATAATTATTAATATTTTCCTCAATATATAAGCCTTCTTTTCCTCCCTGATAATGTACTCCTGATTCATTACCGGGTAAAGATCCAGTTGCATAAATTTCCCTCCCACTATCCAGTATTTCCAGAACTTGACATAAAATCATTATAACTTAAAACCGCCATTATATCTGTCGATTCATAGTGGGAAGGCTTCCAAAATTTATGCTAAAAGCAGCCACGATGCCGCAAAAACAATAAAATTATACCAACAATCCCTTAATCACACTAAACTCTCTGCCAATTTAATAATAGCCCCATATAAAAGATCCTGTTCACTGGCCCTCACGGACTCTATAACCAGTATATCCATGATGGTAGCCAGTATCTTTGTACCAGCTGTTATTATATCGGCCCTGCCCGGCTCCAGCCCCCTTATCTTCCGCCGTTCCTGCAGATTCAACTCTGCTAATCTTTGCAAAATCCCTTCTATCTGCTTTCTATGCAGGAGATAACCATGGATCCTGGCTGAATCATATTCTTCCAATCCCTGGTCTATGGCAGCAAGGGTAGTGATGGTACCACCCAGGCCGACAGCCCTATGTATATTCACAGGGATATCCTTCAGCTTTCCCTCCATGGTCCTTCTTACATCTTCTTCTATAAGCTGCAATTCTTCTGCACTAATTTCTTTCTCCACATCCCTGATATGCCGCTCAGTCATCCTGACGGCACCCATGTCCAGGCTCCTGTAATTTAGTTTACCTCCCTCATCCTGCCAGATAAACTCGGTGCTGCCACCGCCAATATCCAGGACAAGATTACCATCCCCCTCTAATCCTGCCCCAAGATAATTCAGCCTGGCCTCTTCGGCCCCGGAAATGATATTTAATTCCAGGCCGGTTTTCTCCCGGATCCTTTCCGCCAGGAGGAAGGCATTATTTACATCCCGCAGGGCACTGGTACCAATTATAGTGATAGCCTCTACACTGTGGGCTTTCATTTCCTCCACAAATTCCAGGATAACCTGCAGGGCCCTTTCCGCGGCCTCTGTTGATAAATGCCTGTTCCGGTCAACCCCTTCACCCAGGCGGACTATCCTTAACTCTTTCTTCACTTCCTTCACCTTTCCCTGGGAGTAATCTGCCAGCAGCATCCGGCAGGAATTGGTGCCCAGGTCTATCGCTCCGATACGCATTGCTGCCACTCCTTTACCCTGTCCCAATCACAGATATGGCAGTCCTCCGGCCAGTCCAGCCCATCCCACACCTTTTCTCCAACGGGATTTTCCTTATTAACCAGATAATCAGCCAGATGGACATGGAGGCATTTTATACCTTCCAGATTATTTATCCCTCCAACACCGCTATCCCTCAATACCCGGTAAATAGCCATGGAGATAAGTTTTATCTTTTCCTGGCTTTCTTCGGACAATAAAGCCATCCTTCTTTCCGCATACTTTTTATGGGCTGTTCGCAGCCGTTCCCTGAAATCCCCGTCCTCCTTTACCATCCGGGAAAACCTCTTCACATAACCCTTATCCTCCATTCTGGCTACTTCCTTGACCAGATAGGGGCAACTTAACCAGTAGATGGTCGGGAAAACCCCCTTTTCTGCACTATAGGGTGCAGTCAAAAGGACAGCCGGTTTTTGAAAGGGACAATATACTGCAATATCCATTAAATTATCAGCTGGCCTGCCCAGCTGGTATTCTATTGTGGCCACTTCCTTAGCTGAAAGATTAATTTTTCTTCACTCCCTTACTGGCATTATCCTGATTTTATTATAGCCTTTTCCCTGAACATAAAAAACATCTTCTTATAATTAAGAAGATGTTTTCTGGTCAACTTATTATCTATATCTTTTATCTATTTATAAGAACCACCACCGCGTTTTGCCTCGCGATTCCTCAGGTCCTGTAATCTCTCATTACTTTCCCTCAAAAATCTGTTCAGTTTGTCTTCAAAAGACATTTTTGAGGCCTGATCTGCCAGTTCAGGTGATTCCTCCAGTTGCTTGATGGAAAGACCTATTTTCCCATCAGCACCTATTTTGATAACCTTTACCTTTACAGTATCGTCTGGTTTCAGGAACTTACTGATATCCTTTACGTAGGTATTGGCTACTTCGGAAATGTGAACCAGCCCAGTATCTCCTGAGGGTAATTCCACGAAGGCCCCGAATTTTGTGATACCGGTAACCTTTCCTTCAACAGTGCTTCCAACCTCAATTGACATGCAAGAAAATCCTCCCTAATAAATAATAAAGATATTACTGATATTATATCCTAGCCCATTTCCTTTGTCAATCATTTATTAAATCCTCATACTCAGGGCAATACGCTTTCTCCGCTCATCGATGGATAATATTTTTACTGTCACTATATTGCCGACCTGAACAAAGTCGAGAGGATTTTCTACATACTGATCACTCATTTCGGAGATATGGACCAGCCCGTCTACCTCCACTCCTATATCGACAAAGGCACCAAAGTCAACTACATTGCGGACAGTTCCCTGGAGGACCATCTCCGGCCTTAAGTCTTCCAGTTTCAGGACATCGGTCCGGAAAATCGGTGCCGGTAATTCATCCCTGGGATCCCGGCCCGGCTGCCGGAGGGCAGAGACGATATCCTGTAAGGTCAGAAGGCCAATCTCCAGCTCACTGGCCTTTGCCTCGAGATCCAGACCGGCCAGACTGATCCTCAATTCAGCCAGCTTTTCCCTATCCCGTAGTGATTCCGCTGTATGGCCCAGATCCTGCAGGAGCCTTTCTGTCCCGGCATAGGATTCAGGGTGTATGGGGGTATTGTCCAGGGGATTTTCTCCATCGGGAATCCGTAAAAAGCCTGCTGCCTGAACAAAGGTCTTCTCACCCAGTCTGGGAACCTTTTTCAGTTCTTCCCTGCTCCGGAAAACACCATTTTCCTCCCGGTATTTAACAATATTTCTTGCTACGGCATTGTTAATGCCGGCAACATATTGTAGGAGAGAAACCGAGGCGGTATTTAAATCGACACCGACAAAGTTTACCGTTGATTCCACAACCTTGCCCAGGGATTCCTCCAGTCTGGCTGGATTAACATCATGTTGATATAAGCCAACTCCTATGGAGCGGGGCTCGATTTTTACCAGTTCAGCCAGGGGATCCTGTAATCTCCGGGCAATGGAAACTGCTCCCCGCATGGACACATCCAGTTCCGGAAGTTCTTCCCGGGCCAGAGGGGAAGCAGAATATACAGAAGCACCGGCCTCATTTACGATGATATAATTTAAATCCTTACCCTTCTTTTCCTTATATTCCTTAATAATTTCAGCGATGAATAACTCTGTCTCCCTGGAGGCTGTCCCATTTCCGATGGCAATGGCCTCTACCTGATACTCTTCCAGTAATGCCAGTACAGTCCTGGCCGCCTCTTCCTTCTCATTCTGCGGCGGGTGGGGAAAGATACTGGCAGTAGCCAGCAATTTGCCCGTTTCATCAACGACAGCCACTTTGGAACCTGTCCGGAATCCCGGGTCTATGCCCATGACAACATGATCCCGGAAGGGGGGCTGTAACAGGAGGGCTTTCAGATTATTGGAGAAAACCTCAATGGCATGGTCCTCTGCTTTCTCCGTCAGGCTATTGCGGATTTCCCTCTCAATAGATGGGGCAATTAACCTCTTATAGGCATCTTCCAGGGCCAGTATGATTTCCCCTGTAAAGATATTCTCAGTATTCTTCTGTATCCTTCCTTTGATGATTTCATAAATCTCTTCTTCATTTACGGCCAGTTTAACAGATAAAACCTCTTCATTCTCTCCCCGGTTGATGGCCAGCACCCTGTGGGGCGGCAATTTCCTGACCGCTTCACTGTACTCATAATAGATTTCGTATTTACCCTCTTCATCCAGCTCTTTATTTTTCATGGTACTTTCCAGTACCCCTTTTTCATAGCTATATTTCCTGATAGCCTTCCTGATCTCCGCATCTTCAGAGATCCATTCGGCAATAATATCCCGGGCACCCTGATAGACCTCTTCAATACTATTGAGTTCCTTTTCCGGATCAAGATAGGGCTGTCCGTATTCCTCCAGGGTACCGCTGAAAACCTCCTGTTCCCACATCAATTGGGCCAGTGGTTCCAGGCCTTTCTCCCTGGCCTTTGTTGCCCTGGTCCGGCGTTTCTGCCTGTAGGGAAGGTATAAATCCTCCACCTCCTGGAGTATAGCTGCATTCCTGATTTTTTCTTCCAGTTCCTCCGTCAGCTTGCCCTGTTCATCGATCAGGCGGATAACCTCTTCCTTTCTTTTCTCCAGGTTCCTTAAATAATTCAACCTTTCTTCCAGCTGCCTGATCTGCATCTCATCCAGATTGCCCGTTACCTCTTTTCTATAACGGGCAATAAAAGGAACAGTATTGCCTTCATCAAGAAGCTTTACTGTTCCCTCCACCTGTCCAGGCCTGATATTTAATTCTTCTGCAATCCTTAAAATAAGCTTTTCCAAATTTATCACCACAACTTTCCTACTGTAGATTTATTTTAGTCCGCCCTTATCCATTCAGGCTATTCCTCCACAGGTATCAGCAACAACTCGCCCGGCTTCACCAATCCCAATTCTTCCCGGGCAACCCTCTCGATAAATTCCGGGTTATTAATATTTTTTAATTCTTCCTCTAAACGGGCCTTTTCGTTCCTGGCTGTAATAATACTATTCTCCAGTTCCGTAATTGTATATTCCAGTTTCCTGATATTCCTATAATTTTGATAAAATTTACAGGCAATAAGCACAACTATACCAAGTAAAATAATTTTAAAGAAGCGGGAACGTAAAAAGGCAAACAAAAAAGACACCTCCTCCCGGGGGTTACCCCTGTGGAATCAGGATTTCCCTCTGGCCCTGAAAAGCAGAAAATTAATACTGAAACCAATCACAATAGCCAGGATAACGTAAAAGCGTAGATTCCCATGATTAATTAAGATCAATAATAAAAAACCTGTAATTCCCAGTAATATACTAAAAAAAATATCCAGAACATGAATGATGATTCTTTTTATCTTCCACTTATGTAAAATAGCCTGGTAGAGCCTGAAAGCCAGGCCGGCACAGAAACCGAATAATAACATGTAAAGAAAGGTCCTGACTTGATCCACTAAAAATAGCAATCCCAACACCCCTTTTAAGGCTTCATCTATATTATATGCTGTAAATAGGGGTGTTTTTCCTCTTATTATATTTCTTCAATAAATCAGGATTTCCTGCAATCATATTCCGGTCTTTTTTATAATAACTATTAATATAGACAGCCTGTTCAGTTTTCGCCCTGGATTCTGCCTGCGAAAGGGCAGGCAAAATAATGATTATAGAAATATTATATAATGAAAGGAGGAAAAAGATGAATAACGAGATGGAAAAAAAGCCAGTCAGCACTGGATCACAGAGTCTCATTCTCAGAGACCGTAAATACCTGGAACTCAGCGGGGCCAGGGAGGTAATCTCCTTTAATGAAGAAAGGGTCCTCTTACAGACCACCCAGGGTCTCCTGGACATAAAAGGACATGGGCTCAATA
>JANWJZ010000032.1 GCA_025451675.1 Halanaerobiales bacterium
ATATAGGTTCCCCGGGAACACAAAACCCTTATCCTGATCTGTGGAAGCTCCACTCCCAGTAATTCCAGCTCCTTAATCTGAATCCGGCGGGCCTTTCTTTCTACCTTTTTTCCTTCCCTGGCCAGCTGATACAACCTTTTCCCCTCATGATGTACCGCCGAATACATGGGCGGAATCTGTTCAATATCACCGATAAATTTCTGTAAAACTGCCTCTATATCACTCAGGTTGAGATTTCTCCATCCCTGATTTTCCTCCAGGATTTTTCCTTCCGCATCCAGGGTATCGGTAGTCTGGCCAAGGGTAATAGTAGCCAGGTATTCCTTCTCTTCCTCAGGGATAAAGGGGATTATCTTTGTAGCCTTCCCCAGACAGACAGGCAAAACACCCATGGCTGCTGGATCAAGGGTACCAGTATGGCCTGCCTTTTTGCAGGATAATATTTTCCGCACTTCAGCAACAACCTGATAGGAAGTATAGCCTGCTGGCTTATATATATTGACAATACCAGTAAGTTCAGACATATTCCTTCACCTTTTGCAGGACCATTTCCTCTGCCTGGTCAATAGTTTCTTCTATTGTACAACCAGCCGCCCGGGGATGTCCGCCACCACCAAAAAAGGCCGCAACCTCATTAACCGGGCAATATTCATTGGAGCGGAAACTGACCCTGATTGTTTTCTCATCCACCTCAATAAAGGATATCCCAACTTCTACCCCGGAAAGATCCCGGGCATAGTTTACCAGACCGGAAGTATCATTTAGTTCTGCCCCTGTCTCCTCCAGCATTCTTTGTTCTACCCGCAGATGGGCAATCTTACCATCTGCCGATACTTTCAGGGTAGAAAGGGCCTCTCCCAGGAGTTTCAGGGCACTATAGCGGTAATTGGAAAACATGGCCCTGTTTATTGCATAGACATCAATGCCTGCTTTCATTAATTCAGCCATGATTCTGAAGACACCGGCACTGGTATTCTGATAGCGGAAAGCACCGGTATCAGAGATAATAGCAGCAGCAACGGCAGTAGCAACCTTCCTGTCCATCTGGTAATCTTTATCCAGGCTAATCAGATCATAGATTATTTCCCCAACTGCCGCCTTTTCTGGATTGACATAGTTTAATCGGCCATACAGGGGATTATCCACATGATGATCGATGTTAATTAAAAATACTTTATCGGCAATTTGGGCCCCTTCACCTAACCTCTCCGGATTCCCGGCATCAAGGGCTATATAACAGGTATCTTCCCTGGCACTTAAGGGATAATCGGCAAAAAGGCGGTAATCATTTTCTTCAATGCCCAATACAGTATATTTTTCCGCCAGTTCTTCCGTCAGTAGAACCAGGGAAGATTTATTAAGGGAATCCAGATACCACTTAAGGGCAAATAGAGAACCAATACAATCTCCGTCAGGATCTACATGTCCCATTATAATAAATCTATTCCACTTTAGCATTTCCTCTCTAATCTGCTCCAGTGAAATCATCCTTATTGATCTCCTTTATTCTCATCCTCTTCTTTTACTTTATCCAGTAATTTATTGATATAGGCCCCATATTCTATGGATTGATCATAGTGAAAAGAAAGTTCCGGTGTATGATAGACGGTAATCCGCTCTCCCAGTAATTTTCTTATAAATCCTTTGGCCTTTTCCAGGCCTTCCAGGGTTGACTTTCGTTCTTCCTCTGTACCATATACACTGACATAAATATTGGCATTCCGCAGATCTCCGCTTACCTCAACATCTGTTATAGAAAGAAAGCCAATCCTGGGATCCTTAACTTCCCTGAAAATTATATCACTGATCTCCTGTTTTATTAACTCAGCCAGTCTCTCAGCACGCATCTTAGCCATTTCAACCACCTGCCTGGGTTATTTAATTCTTTTATAGAGTCCTCTTAATCTCTTTGATGATATAGATTTCCAGTTCATCACCAATCTTGACATCATTATATCCTTCAATACCGAGGCCACATTCGTAGCCTTCCTTAACCTCTCTCACATCATTCTCAAATCTCTTCAGGGAAGCAATGTTTCCTTCAAAGACAACTACTCCATCCCTCAGAAGCCTTACATGGGCATTTCTGTTGATGATTCCCTCGGTGACATATAAGCCAGCCACCACTCCAACACCAGGTATCCTAAAGGTATCCCTTACCTCTGCCCGGCCGATTACCTCTTCCTTTAACTCTGGATCAAGCAGTCCAGACAGGGCATCTTTCAGGTCCTCGATAGCCTGGTAGATTACCCGGTAGGTCCTGATCTCCACTTTTTCCTTTTCCGCTGTTTTCCTGGCCATGGAGTCAGGCCTGACGTTAAAACCAATTATAACAGCATTTGAGGCACTGGCCAGGTTCACGTCAGTCTCACTGATGGCACCTACGCCGCTATGGATTATTTTCACTGAAACTTCTTCATTACCCAGCTTCAGGAAGGAATCCCGCAAGGCTTCTATGGAGCCCTGTACGTCGGCTTTTATGATAACATTCAATTCTTTAATTTCACCCTGCTGGATCTGTTTATAAAGGTCTTCCAGGGAAACCCTACTATCAGCGTTTAGGCTCTTTTCCTGTAAATATTCCTTTCTCCTCTCAGCAATTTGCCGGGCCTCTTTTTCATCTTCCAGAACCTGGACGAAATCACCGGCATTGGGAACATCGGAAAAACCTAATACCTCAACAGGCATGGAAGGGGGTGCTGCCTTGACCTGTTTACCCTTGTCGTCAAACATCGCCCTGACTCTTCCGCTAACAGGGCCGGCCAGCAGCGGATCGCCAACCTTCAGGGTGCCGTTCTTGATCAGGACAGTGGCAACGGGGCCTCTACCTTTGTCAAGTTTTGATTCAATTATTACACCTTCAGCGGGACGGTTTGGGTTTGCCTTCAATTCCTCCATCTCGGCCACCAGAAGGACCATTTCCAATAATTCATCAATATTTTCACCCTTCAGGGCAGAGATAGGTACACAGATAGTGTCTCCACCCCAATCTTCAGTTACCAGTCCATGTTCCGCCAGTTGCTGTTTGACCCTATCCGGCTGGGCAGCGGGACGGTCAATCTTATTGATGGCCACAATAATTGGTATATTTGCCGCTTTAGCATGGTTTATGGCCTCGATGGTCTGGGGCATCACACCATCATCAGCAGCAACCACCAGGATAGCAATATCCGTAACCTGGGCTCCCCTGGCCCTCATGGCGGTAAAGGCCTCATGACCTGGTGTATCAATAAAGGTTATCTTTTTATTGTTTACAGTTGTCTGATAAGCTCCAATATGTTGGGTAATACCACCGGCCTCCCGTTCTACCACCCGGGATTTTCTAATATAATCTAGTAGAGAAGTTTTACCATGGTCAACATGGCCCATAACTGTTACAATTGGCGGCCTGAGTTCCAGGTCTTCTTCCCGGTCAACAATTTCCGGGCCAACAGGGCCATAGAGGAGTTTTTCTATATCTTCTTCTTCATCTTTTGCCCTGTTCTTAATTTCAACCTCAACCCCAATCTCATCACTTAACATGATAATGGTATCCTCATCAAGGGAATGATTGAGGCCGGCCATCAATCCTAAGCCCATCAAGGCTTTTATAATCTCATTGCCTGACTTTTTGACAAGCTCAGCATATTCCTTTACTGTAATTGGTACTTCTATTTCCACAGCTTTCTTATCCTTTTCATTCTCCTTCTGTTTTTTCTCTTTGTTCTTTTTGCTTTTTTCCTTCTTCGCGACTATTTCTTTTTCCTCTTCCTCTTCTTTTTTGCTGCTCTTTCTTATTTTTTCTTTTTTCACAATAGTATCTTTTTCCTCTTCCTCTGTATATTCCTCAGTGTCTGTAAACATTCCCTTCACCAATTCAGCCGTCTCTTCCTTTATTGTACTCATGTGGCTGGTAACATCCACATCCAGGTCATGTAAGATTTCCAGTAATTCGCTGCTGCTAATATCCATTTCTTTGGCAAGTTGATAAACACGAATCTTTGCCATAAATATCACCTCCATAAAATGTTAATCCTTCATCATATCAATCTCCTTTATTAAATTCTCATAGATTTCATCTGAAATTGATATTTTTAAAGATCTGGCAATCCTGTTGGACTTTCTGGCTTTTTTCAGACATTCTACATCTGGGCAGATATAGGCGCCCCGGCCAGGAGCCTTGCCTTTTTTATCTATAGTAATAGTATTATCATCCCTATTATGGACAATCCTGATCAGGTCAAACTTGGACTTCCTTTCATCACAGCCTACACATTTCCGGATTGGAACCTTTTTAGCCATTCGCTCTCCCTCCCAATCAGGTTACTGCTAAATTTCCTCTAAATCATCTGGATTTTCTTCTTCAACAACAGCTTCTTCGGTCTCTGCCGTAAAATCAGATTCTTTTTTGATATCTACCTTCCAACTGGTCAGCTTGGCAGCCAGACGGGCATTCTGCCCTTCTTTTCCAATAGCCAGGGATAATTGAAAATCAGGCACAATAACCTCAGCAATTTTTTCTTCTTCATGGATAATAACCCTGCTTACCTCTGCCGGATTCAGGGCATTGGCAACAAAAACTGCCGGGTCCTCGCTCCATTCAATTATATCTATCTTCTCCCCATTTAACTGGTCAACTACTGCCTGGACCCTCATCCCCTTGGGACCAACACAGGCCCCGACCGGGTCCACATTCTCATCATAAGAATATACGGCAATCTTCGATCTGCTTCCTGCCTCCCGGGCAATGTTTTTTATTTCTACCACTCCGTCAAAAATTTCCGGAACCTCTACTTCAAAAAGCCTTTTCAATAATCCTGGATGAGTCCTGGAAACCAGAATCCTGGGTCCTTTGGTGTCGGCACTTACCTCCACTACATAGAGCTTAATCCGATCGCCAATATTATATTCCTCTCCCGGTATCTGTTCTGATGGGGGTAGCAGGGCTTCCGTTTTCCCCAGGTCAATGAAGATATTATTATTATGAATCCTCTGTACCAGTCCGGTAATCAATTCATCTTCTTTTTCCTTGAATTCTTCATAAATAACATCCCGTTCTGCTTCCCGGATCCTCTGTAGTACGACCTGCTTTGCCGTCTGGGCGGCAATACGGCCAAAATTTTCAGGCGTAATTTCTATTTCAATAATATCCCCTGTTTCATATTTCGCATTAATAGCCCTGGCTTCTTCCAGGGAAATCTCCAGGGCCTCGTTTTTAACTTCTTCTACTACTTCTTTTCTGGCAAAAATCTGTACCTTTCCGGTCTCCTTCTGCATACTGATCCGGACATTTTCCTTGGAACCATAGTCCTTTTTATAGGCAGAAAGCAGGGCAGATTCAATTGCCTCCAGTAAGATTTCTTTAGAAATACCCTTTTCTTTTACAATTTCATCCAGTGCATTCAATAATTCCAGATTCACTCTCCCATTCCTCCTTATCACCACACTACTAAAAGCTTAATTGAAAAGAACAATTAAAAATCAACTGCTAAACGTGCTAATGCTATGCCTGAATAAGGTATCTCTATGATTTTATCACTACCCTTTAATTGCAGCTTTATTTGCTCACCTTCCCGTCCCTCTATAAAACCAGTGAACTCCTTCACACCATCAATGGGGGCATAGGTTTTGACATAAGCCAGCCTTCCCTGAAAACGGTCAAAGTCCTCTATCTTCTTTAAAGGCCTCTCTACACCCGGAGATGAAACCTCCAGGATATAACTGCCCTCAATGGGATCAACCTCATCAAGTCTTTCACTTAAACGATTACTCACAATTTCACAATCTTCCAGCCCGACAGGATTATCATCCAGTCTGTCAATGAAGACCCGCAGGTAATAGTCTGGACCCTCTTTGACAAATTCCACATCCACTAATTCCAGGCCTTCCTCTTCCACAATAGGCTCAGCCAGTTCCCTTACCGTGTCAACTGTCTTACTCATTAAAATACCCCTTTCTTTCACTATGGAAGAATATTATATGTAGATACATTTTTATTATTTACCGGAATTTCTTTAATTTTCATTCCAAACAGAGGACTAAAAAGAAAATCTTATTATAATTAAGGAGTGGGATAAGTCCCACTCCTTTGCAGTTTCCTATACTGTAACTTCTATAGTAATTCTACCATACTCTCTCAATACTTGCAAGTATTTATATTTCTTAAAAGAGGGAAAGTTGATTCTTTTCCGGCAAACCACTTAAAACACCATGTTCTTTCATTACTTCCACCACAGACTTACTTATCCTCGTCTTGTTTATCAGATCCTCAATGGAGGTAAATTCATAATCCTCCCTGCTGGCAGCAATATTCTGGGCTGCACTTTCCCCGAGGCCTTCCAGGCTGATTAGGGGTGGAAGTAATCCCTCTTCTGTTATCTGAAATTTCCTGATGTCTGAATGGTAGAGGTCAACCCGGGTAAACTTGATTCCCCTGGCCATTGCTTCCAGGACAACCTCCAGCACAGTTAAAACATTCCGTTCCTTCGCGCTCAGATCATTACCCTTAGCCTCCAGCCTATCCTTTTCTGCCAGAACATAATCCCGGCCCTGGCAGATAACCTGGGCATCAAAATCATCGGCCTTTACCGTAAAATAGGTGGCGTAAAAGGCCTCCGGATAGTGGACCTTAAAATAGGCAATACGGAAAGCCATCATTACATAGGCTGCAGCATGGGCCTTGGGAAACATATACTTAATCTTTTTACAGGAATCTATATACCATTCCGGAATATTGTTCTCCAACATGTATTTTTCTTCTTCCTCTGTTAATCCCCTGCCCTTCCGCACATTTTCCATTATCTTGAAGGCCCGGGCAGGCTCCAGCCCCTTCAGGATTAAATAATTCATTATATCATCCCGGACTGAAATAACCTCAGACAATCTGGCTATCTTATTTCTAATTAAATCCTGGGCATTATTCAACCAGACATCAGTACCGTGAGACAGGCCACTGATCCTCACCAGTTCGCTGAAGGTAGTGGGCCTGGTATCCACCAGCATCTGCCTTACAAAACTGGTCCCGAATTCAGGAATTCCCAGTGTCCCAACACTGGTTCCAATCTCGTCCGGGCTGACACCGAGTGTTTCTGTACCGGAAAAGATAGCCATGGTTGCTGGATCATCCAGAGGGATATCAAAGGGAGAAACCCCGGTCAGGTCCTGTAACATCCTGATGATTGTCGGATCATCATGGCCTAAAATATCCAGTTTCAATAGATTTTCGTGGATGGAGTTGAAATCAAAATGGGTCGTCAGGACCTCAGCTTCCATATCATTGGCCGGTTTCTGTATCGGCGTAAAATCATAGATCTCCATATCAGCAGGGACAACAATCTGCCCGCCGGGATGCTGGCCAGTAGTCCTCTTGACACCGGTACAACCCTTAACCAGCCTTTTTACCTCTGCATTATTGGCCACTAATCCCCGTTCATCCAGATAGGATTTTACAAAACCATAGGCCGTACGTTCTGCTATAGACGAGATGGTTCCAGCCCTGAAAACATGGTCTTTACCGAAGAGATGTTCCGTATATTTATGGATGGTGGATTGATATTCCCCTGAGAAATTCAGGTCAATATCCGGCACCTTATCACCCTCAAAGCCCAGGAAGACTTCAAAAGGTATATCAAAGCCATCCTTCTCCAGTTTTTCACCACATTCCGGGCACTCTTTATCAGGTAGGTCAGGTCCTACGCCAATAGAGCCATCTGTTATAAATTCTGAGTATTTACAATTAGGGCAGCGGTAATGGGGCGGTAAGGGGTTTACCTCTGTAATTCCGGTCATTGTCGCCACCAGGGAAGAACCGACAGAGCCCCGCGAGCCGACCAGATAACCATCCTCCAGCGACTTTTTAACCAGTTTATGGGCTGTCAGGTAAATGACCGCATAACCATTACCGATAATAGAGTTTAACTCCTTATCCAGCCGTTTTTCCACAATTTCCGGTAAGGGGTCCCCGTATAATTCCCTGGCCCTGTTCAGAGTCATATTTTTAATCTCTTCCTCAGCACCTTCAATAGAAGGTGTAAAGAGTTTATCCGGTATGATCTGGATATCCTCACAGAGAGCGGCTATTTTCCGAGGATTCTCTATGACCAGTTCCCTGGCAATCTCTTCTCCAAAATAGGAGAATTCAGCCAGCATCTCCTCTGTTGTCCGGAAATAGAGAGGGGCCTGGGTGGATTCTTCATAACCCTGACCAGCCTGCAAAATTTCCCTGAATATACTGTCTTCCGGGTCCAGAAAATGCACATCACCGGTCGCCACAACCGGTTTATTATATTTTTTACCCAACTGGTAAATCCGCTTATTGATATTTTGCAATTCTTCTAAGGAATCTACTTTATTGCCAATGAGGAAGGCATTATTGGCCAGCGGCTGTACCTCCAGAAAATCATAGAACCTGACAATCTTATTTATCTCCTGCTCATCCTGGTTTTCCAGGATGGCCCGGTATAACTGCCCGGCTTCACAGGCAGAACCGATCAGCAGGTTATCCCGCACATGAACCAGCTCACTTTTCAGGATTCTGGGCACTCTGTAGAAGTGCCTGATATGTGAGCTGGAGACAAGTTTATATAGATCCCGCAGCCCTTCTTTATTCCTGGCAAAAATAATCAGATGATTGGTCTTGAGATTGCGCCAGTCTATGTTTTTACTTAATTTATTGATCTCCTCCAGCTCAGTTATCTTTTCCTCTGCCACCCTGTCCAGCATCTTTCTCAACAGTTCAGCAGTAGCCCTGGTATCATCAACTGCCCGATGGTGGTTTTCCAGGCTGATACCCAACTCCGCACAGAGGGTATTCAGGCGGTGATTTTTAAATTCAGGATACAGGGCCCTACTCAGGGCCAGGGTATCCAGAACCGGGTTATCCGGATAGGGACGCCCGGTTTTTTTCAGGGCACTCTTTAAAAAGGAATAATCAAAACTGGCATTGTGGGCAACCAGCACTGCATCCCCTATAAATTCCATAAAACTGTCGATAATCTCTTCTATTGTCGGTGCATCCTGGACCATCTCCTGGGTAATACCAGTCAACTTTGTTATATTGGCCGGCACAGGATTATGGGGACGGACAAAGCTGGAGAAGGTATCCACTATCTTACCTTTTTTTAGCTTGACAGCACCAATTTCGATAATCTCATCATTCCTGCTATTCAGGCCTGTTGTCTCAAAATCAAAGACCACATAGGTGAAATCTTTTATTTCCCCCTTCAGGGGCTTATAGATTATATCCTCACCATCATCTACCAGATAAGCCTCCAGGCCATAGAGGATTTTTATGCCATGTTTTTTGCCAGCCCAGTAGGCATCCGGATAAGCCTGCACTACCCCATGGTCAGTAACGGCAATGGCCGGATGGCCCCATTCTGCAGCCCTGGCTATGGCCTCTCCCACATCAATAACAGCATCCATGGTACTCATCTTGGTATGCAGGTGAAGTTCAATCCTTTTCTCCTCAGCCCGGTCCTGCCGTCTCTCGATTAAATCATCTATTTTATTTATATGCTCGGCAAACAAAACCAGTTCTCTGGAAAATTGATCATTCTGTACATAACCCTCAACCCTGACCCATTGGCCTTTCTTTAATTCCCCTTCCAATTGTCTGTTCCTTCTGGGGAATAATTTCACAGTAATGGAATTACTATAATCAGTCATATCGAAAAGGAAAAAGGAATTGCCTTTCCTGCTTTTAATCTCTTCCAGATCAAAAATCTGCCCCTCTACAATGATATGATCTATCTCCCCCTTAATCTCATCCAGCCGGTGGGTTTTTCCTGCAGTTATCTTTTTACCATAAATTATACCATCATTATCTCCGGCAGGCCTTTCAACCGTCTTTTTCCTCTTTCCATTGAGAATTTTCTCTTTCAGGTCTTCCCGGTCTGGCTCCAGGGGGATATCTTTCAACAGATCACCATTTTTGATTTCCAGAACTATTTCCTCATCGAGCAGGGCAAATAATTCCTTTTCAATGAATTTCCTGACCTTTTCTTCATTTAGATACTTATAGGCCAGGTTTGTTTCAACCTCGATCAGCAGCCTGTTCTCTTTCAGCTCCAGGCGGGCCCTTTCCAGAAAACCATTGATATAGGGATATTTATCCTGGATAATTTCTGTAAGATGGGGCCAGAGAAAATGGATTTCCTTGTCCCTGGAAATCCCATCCATAACTATAAGCCTATATCCAT
Organism: Halanaerobiales bacterium; assembly: GCA_025451675.1. GTDB lineage: Bacteria > Bacillota > Halanaerobiia > Halanaerobiales > DTU029 > DTU029. The sequence continues at coordinate 10,179 of JANWJZ010000032.1, forward strand.
CAGCCAGGATATTCTTTAAATCCTCCATATATTTCCCCAGCTTCTCTTCATCTGGATTGCTGGCTTTTATCACTAAACAGTTCTTCTTTTCCTCATCCAGCAATATATATTTTATTAAGCGGGAATATGTATCGTCTACTTTAATAGCTGTAATCATCTATATCCCTCATTGTTTCATCTGTTTTTCAGGTTTTCAAAACTAACCTTAAGCAGATCAGTATACATTTTAAGGCGGTCCAGAAAACCTCTAAAAAATCCCCGTTTCTCCTCTTTCATCACATGAGTCAGTTCCGGCAGTTCAACATACTGCAGGCGGCCATTTTCCTTTACATATTCATTTATGGCCAGCTCTACTCCATAACCACAGTGGGATAGATCTTCTATCCCCTTTATGAACCTGGTCTTTACTGCCCGCTGGCCGGATAGGTGGGGAGCCAGAAGCTGGGCCAGATCAGTAGCTCCCCGGCCATGGTTGAAGACCCCAATGGTCATATCACACTCATCATTCATTACCGGATCAAGCAATTGTTGAATGTGCTTATCCGCTAATCCCACTAAATCCCCATCCAGCATCAGAATAATATCACTCTCTATCTCCTCTATGCCCCGCTCCAGGGCAGCTCCCTTCCCCTGATTTTCTCCCAGGCTGATCACCCGGACTCCCATTCTTCTTGCCAGAGTGGCACTATTATCGGTAGAACCATCATCTACGACCAGTATTTCATCAATCAGCGGATTATCCATTAATACTCTGAGGACCCCTTCAATGGTTTTTTCTTCATTGTAAACGGGGATTAAGGCACTTATCTTCATCCTGCACCCCTTACTCGATTCTATCAAGTATTTCAATAATCTTATCCACTGTATTTTCCAACTCTAACTGTATCTCTTCACCAGTCCTTCTTACCCTGGCTTCTATGGTATTATTCTTCAGGGAGCGGGCACCGACAGTAATTCGCAGGGGAATACCTATGAGATCAGCATCATTAAACTTGACACCGGGCCTTTCCTTCCGGTCATCCAGTAAGGTCTCCACACCTCTGGCCGTCAATTCCTGGTAAAGCTCTTCTGTCACTTTCACCACTTCCTCATCATCACCAAGAGCCAGTATAATTACCTGATAGGGTGCAATGGCCTTTGGCCAGATAATACCTTTTTCATCATGATTTTGCTCAATGGCAGCAGCCACCAGCCTGCTTATACCGATACCATAACAACCCATCACTATGAATTGTTCTTTCCCGTTCTCATCCAGATAGGTGGCCTCCATGCTCTCACTATATTTTGTGCCCAATTTAAAAATATGGCCAACCTCTATGCCGGATTTAATCTCCAGTTTTCCGTCACATTTTGGGCAGGGATCACCTTCTTTAACTATACGCAGATCAAGATATTCATCAACAATAAAATCCCGGCCTGGATTCACATTAATAAGGTGATAATCTGTTTTATTGGCACCGGCAACTCCATTCACTATATCCTTAACCCGCAGGTCAGCCAGCACCCTGATACCCTCCAGGCCTACCGGGCCGATAAAACCAGGTGTACTGCTGAAGTATTTCTCAAAATCCTCATCTGCTACAGGTGTTAACTCATTGGCAGCAAGGTAATTGGCCAGTTTTACCTCATTTAACTGGTCATCACCGGCCACTAAAACCAGTACTGGCTCACCATCAGCCAGCAGAGCCAGGGACTTGATAGTTTTAGCCGGATCCACTCCCAGGAATTCTGAAACTTCCTCAATGGTCTTCTGGCCTGGTGTATGGACTTCTTCCATCTCCTTCATTTCTTCACTGCCAGAAACTTCCCTTTCGCCGGCTACGGCCTTTTCAACATTGGCCGCATAGGAACAGCTATCGCAGAAGGCAATGCGGTCTTCACCTACTTCAGCCAGGACCATAAATTCATGGGACTCACTACCGCCCATGGCTCCCGTATCTGCCTCAACCGCCCTTACCTCAAGGCCACAGTTGGTAAAGGCCTTCATATAGGCATCATACATGGCCCGGTAACTTCTATCCAGCCCTTCATAATCTCTATCAAAGGAATAGGCATCTTTCATGATAAACTCCCGGCCCCTCATGACACCAAAACGGGGCCTTATCTCATCCCGCACCTTTGTCTGAATCTGATAAAGGTTAACGGGTAAATCCTTATAAGATCTGATTTCTCCTCTGACCAGTGCTGTAATAACCTCTTCATGGGTAGGCCCAAGGCAATAATCCCGGCCTTTCCGGTCCTGGAATTTAATCATCAACGGCCCGAATTTCTCCCATCTGCCGGATTCCTTCCACAATTCGGCAGTATGGATGATGGGCATCAATAATTCCTGGGCACCACTCTCATTCATTGCCTGGCGGACAATATCCTCTACTTTCCTGATCACCCGCCAGCCCAGTGGCAGATATGTATAGATTCCGGCAGTCAAGGTTCTCATCATTCCAGCCCTCAACATCAATTGATGGCTTGGAACCTCAGCCTCTGCCGGTGTCTCCTTTAATGTTGGCAAATATAAGTTTGACATTTTCATAACTGACCACTCCCTACATTAAATTTATCTCTTTCTCCAGTTCTTCCAGTAATTTTGCTTCTGGAACTTTTTTAATTATCTCGCCTTTCCTGAAAATCAGGCCTACTCCCCGGCCGCCAGCAATTCCGATATCTGCTTCCCTGGCTTCTCCAGGCCCGTTCACTACACAACCCATCACAGCAACGGTAATCTCCTTATCATACTTTTCCAGCATTTTCTCTACCTGATTGGCCAGGGAAATTAAATCTATTTCTGTACGGCCACAGGTAGGGCAGGAAATAATCTCGGCACCCCTCTTACGCAGACGCAGAGACTTCAGTATCTGCCAGCCGACCCTTACCTCCTCAAGGGGGTCACCGGTCAGGGAAACCCTGATGGTATCACCGATACCCCGGGATAGAAGGGCCCCTATACCTGCAGCAGATTTTATGGTGCCGGACCATATTGTACCTGCTTCAGTAATTCCAATATGAAAGGGATAATCAACCTTTTCAGCCATTAACTCATAGGCCCTGATAGTCATCATTACATCTGTTGCCTTCAGGGAAATAACTATATCCTGGAAATCATTCTCCTCCAGGATCCGGATCTGATTAAGGGCACTCTCCACCATGCCCTCTGCTGTCGGGCCGCCGTATTTAGCCAGGATTCCCTTCTCAATGGAACCGGAATTAACCCCCACCCGGATGGGTATCCCGGCCTCCCTGGCCCTGTGGGCAATCTCCCTGACCCGCTCAGCCTGTCCAATATTTCCGGGGTTAAGTCTCAGGCCGTCTACCCCCTGTTCTATAGCTTCCAGGGCTAACCTATAATCAAAATGTATATCAGCAATCAGGGGAATATCAATATGTTCTTTAATCTCCCCCAATTTCTTAGCTGCTTCCATATCCGGTACGGCTACCCGTATAATTTCACAACCGGCAGCAGATAAATCCCGTATCTGTTTGACAGTAGCCTCTACATCTGCTGTCTTTGTATTGGTCATCGACTGCACTGTTACAGGGGCACCCCCGCCAACAGCCACATTACCGTAATAAACCTTTCTGGTCTTTCTGCGCATAAAATTCCTCCGTATCTTGAGAAGCTCTGTTAATATGTCTCCTCTCTTTATATTAAATTTTCCTCAGCCTATAATAAAAACCTGCTAATATCCCTGATCAGGATAAAAACCATCAGTATCATCAGGATAATAAGCCCGACTATATGCACCAGGCTCTCTTTTTCATGGGCAACCGGTTTACCCCTGATCATTTCATAAATGATAAAGATTAATCTCCCTCCATCCAGTGCCGGGAAGGGAAGCAGGTTAAAGAATCCCAGGTTTAAACTAAGTACAGCTGTCAGATTCAATAAACTGGCCAGCCCCAGTCCAGTAGCCTGGTTTACCATTGTAGCAATCATAACCGGCCCGCCTACATCAATAGCCAGTTTTCCTGTAATCATCTTGACGATGGCAGTGATAGTAAACCAGAGGAGGTTAACAGTCTGCAGGAAGCCCAGGCGGAGAGCCTGGAAAACACCTACCTTCTCCCGGATTGTCTGGGGGGCAATCCCTATCACAGCATAACCATAAGCTGGTTCATATCTTGGTATTACTGTGGTAGTATATTCTCTATTATTCCGTATATATTTTACTTCCAGGGCTTTCCCATCTGCATTTCTGGTAATGAGAGAAATATCATTCCACTTTTCTATTGGCTGCCCATCAATTTCAATAATGGTATCACCTATTTTCAGGCCCGCTTCAGCAGCCGGGCTCCCCAGGGCCACATCACCGATTATATTGGCATCCATACTGTCAACGGCAATACCATAAAGAAAAAATATCAGGGCAAATATAAGGATGGCCAGGAGAAAATTCATCATGGAACCATTAAGGATAACCGCAAAACGCTGCAATGGGCTCTTCTGTGTAAAGGTCCGCCCCTCATTCCTTGCCTCCTCGTAACTGCGTCTTTCTTCCTCTGTCATGTTTTCATCAGGAGGATTTTCTCCGGTCATCTGACAGAAACCGCCTAAAGGAATAGCACGTATAGAATAAAGGGTCTCCCCATATTTTTTTCCGAAAACCTTCGGCCCGAAACCCAGGGCGAATTCTTCAACCCTGATACCCACCAGTTTTGCTGTTATATAATGGCCAAACTCGTGTACAAAAACCAGAATTCCCAGAACAACTATAAAACTAATAACCGATAACACTCTCCATAACCTCCCCGGTGATATTTCTTGACCACTCATCAACCAGATATATATCTTCAAGTGATGGCCTACTTATATTATCATGTTTATCCATAACTTTTTCAATTAATTCCGGAATCATTGTAAAAGGTATTTTTCTCTCCAGGAAAGCAGCAACAGCTATCTCATTGGCGGCATTCAAAACTACCGGCATTGTCCCGCCAGCCTGGCCAGCCTCATAGGCCAGGCGCAGGGCAGGGAATTTTTCATAGTCCGGTTCCTCAAAATTCAGCTGCCCTGCCTTTACCAGATCAAGCCTTTCCCGCCGTGCTGGCCGTCGTTCCGGATAAGTAAGCACATACTGTATAGGCAGGCGCATATCAGGTAAACTCATTTCTGCCAGGATTGAGCCGTCCACAAACTCCACCATAGAATGAATGATACTTTCCGGATGAATTATAACTTTAATTTTATCATAAGATTGTTTAAATAACCAGTGGGCCTCGATAACTTCCAGGCCTTTATTCATCATTGTGGCAGAATCGATGGTAATCTTGCCGCCCATATCCCAGTTAGGATGTTTCAAAGCCTCTTCCACAGTAACTTTGTCCAATTTCTCCCGGGGGTAGTTCCGGAAAGGCCCTCCGGAGGCAGTCAGGATAATATTTTCTACCTCTTCAGCTTTCTTCCCGTCCAGCAGCTGAAAAATGGCATTATGTTCACTATCAATGGGCAAAATTACCCGGTCCGAAAAATGCCTATCTATTATCTCTCCACCAATGACCAGGCTCTCTTTATTGGCCAGAGCCAGTTTATTACCGGCCTTCAGGGCAGCGATTGTTGGTTTTAAACCGGCAGCACCGACAATGGAGTTTATAACCAGGTCTGCTTCCAGTTCACCGGCCAGAAACTCCAGCCCTTCAGCACCGCTCAAGACCCTGATATTCAAATCATCTAAACGATATTCTAATTCTTCCTTCAGTTTATTATTCCCTATTGCCAGGTAAAGGGGCCTGTATTTTCTGGCCTGTTTCTCCAGCAAATCAATATTGCTGTTGGCCGATAAAGCCAATACCTCCCATTCACCGGCAAAACCATCTATAACATCAAGGGCCTGTGTACCTATGGACCCCGTTGAACCAAGCAATACTAACTTTTTCATCTACTTCACTCCCGGAAACTATGATATTATATTCTCCGCTGTTTCATATCCAGAAATTCATTTCCACCATTTTACTCTCTGAAAGCAATCTGATTTGGAAAAAAACCGGAGTTCCAGACGGCCTTCCATAAAAGAAGTGTACCGGGTCCGGTAATAAAACCCAGCGGTCCAGATAATCTATATCCTATATAAAAGGCAATCAGACCAGGCAATGGATGAAAACCCAGTTCCAATCCCATTATCTTCCCTTCCAGCCCCTGACGGATTGCCGTAACCAGCGTATAAATAATCAATATCTCCAGGCCGGCATAGAATTTTCCGGCAACCATATTAAACAAAATCCAGGGTATAAATAACAAACCCGGGCCAAGAAGGGGCATGATATCCAGAAAAGCGGCAGTCAGGGCGGTTAAAAGGGCAAAATCATTACCTGCCAGTAGAAATCCCAGATAGGTAATGATACCGGTTGCGGACATCAATATCAATTCAGCCCGGAGAAATTTCAGGCCGGAATTAATAATTTCCTTTTCCAGCCGGTGAATTCTCCCCCTGTATCGTTCTGGAAATAAGGACAGAATAAAATCATTAATCTTATCTGCATCACAGGTGAAAAAATATGTAGCGAGCAAAGTCAAAATCACTACTGTCAGGAGTAGAGGCAATTTGGCTAAGACATTCAATAAATTATTGGCCAGATACAGGAGCCCCTCCTTCAAGGTATTATATAATAATTCCAGGTTTTCCTGCAAAATCCTTTCCAGAGGACCAGATAAAATCCGCATATTCTCCAGCAAAATTAGCTCAATATCTTGCAGAATTTGAGTATAATCAGGTAATAATTCCAGCAGTTTATTAAGTTCAAGATAGATCTGGAAAAGCCCGATAAAGATAAAAAAAAGGATTAAAGCTGTAAAAAGAAAAAGGACAAGAAAGGCTGCCAGGGACCTTTCCAGGCCTATCTTTTCTTCCAGAAAATTCACCGGCGGATTAAGCAGTCCGGCCAGTAATATTGCCACCAGAAAAGGTGTCAAATAAATTAAAGAAAAATTCAGGAGCAAAAAAATCATAAGCAGAAGCACAAGAGCTATAATTATATTTTTCAGCCATGCTTCCATTAAATTACCCCTTTATATGCTAATAGAATATGTATTCATACGAAAAAAGAAAAGGGCTTTTGGTAATCAGCTGATAAAAAAGAGCAGGAAGTAATAGGTAAAGGGCGCTGTAAAGAAAAGACTGTCCAGACGGTCCAGAATACCGCCATGGCCCGGTAATATATTACCGGAATCCTTTACACCTGTAGCCCTTTTTAAACTTGATTCAAAAAGATCACCCAGGACAGCTACTATGGCAGTTAGGAATGCATAGATTACAAAGCGGTAAGAGAAGATACCCAGAATATTAGTAAAGATAATCACCACAATTATAGCCAGTAAAATACCGCCAAAAACACCTTCCAGTGATTTATTGGGACTCTTTTTAATGAACTTGGTCTTGCCAAATCTCATACCCACAAAATAGGCTCCAGTATCTGCCGCCCAGGTCGTCAGCAGGGCCAGCCAGAGGGCCTTCGTTTCGCTTAAAGGGGCCAGATTATAATCCCGTAATAAAAGGAGAAATAAGACCCCTGCTGTTATGTATACAAGGCCCAGTAAATTATAGGACAACCTGTTGAGAAAATTCTCATTATCTGTTTTAAAAATATGATATGTAAAAAGAACAAATAAGACGATACTCAATACAAATGCCGGGGATATATTCAGTATTGCTCTACTATTTAAATATGTAGTAATGATGATAAATATACTTAATGATAATAATAAGAGTAAATTGTTTTTATAACGGACCGGTAACATGGAGTTATATTCATGGAAGGCCACACAATTGACCAGAAGTAACAATAAAGCAAAGGGCAAAGAACCAGCATAGATAAAAAACAGTACAATAATTATCCCAATAATTGCACTTATCACTCTTTTCAGAAGCATCATTCACCACCCATTTCATTTAAACCGCCAAATCTCCGGTTCCTTTTTTTAAAATCCTCGATAGCCTTTTCCAGCTCATCACCATCAAAATCAGGCCAGTATTTCTCAGTAAAATACAATTCAGCATAGGCTGACTGCCAGAGCAGGAAATTACTCAATCTCTTCTCTCCTCCGGTCCTGATCAACAACTCTACTTCCGGAAATTCAGGATTATATAAAAAACTTTCGATAACTTCCTCATCGATTTGCGCAAATTTCTTACCCTTTTCATACTCCCTGATTACAGCAGAAACTACATCCACTATCTCAGCCCTTCCACCATAATTGAAGGCTATATTGAGGGTATGTTTCTTATTACCACTGGTCTTTTCCTCTATCCTGTCAATTGTCTTCAGTAAACTGGCAGGTAGGCTTTCCCGCCGGCCAATCACCTTTACTTTAATATTATTACTGAATAAATCCCCGGCCCTTTTCATCAGGGTTTCCTCAAACAATTGAAAGAGGAACTTAACTTCCTGTACTGGCCTTTTCCAGTTCTCCGTCGAAAAGGCATAGACTGTTAAACAGGGGATCCCCAGTTTCTCCGCTCTCCTTAATACATTCTCCAATGCATTTATACCGGCCAGATGCCCCTCTCTCCTGGGCAATCCTCGCTCCTTAGCCCATCTGCCATTTCCATCCATGATTATGCCCACGTGAGACGGTATCGACATAGTATCACCTTCAGCAAAGTAATTACCCCCTCTGTAGAGGGGGGAAATCTTAAACCTCCATAATCTCAGCCTCTTTATCCTTCAATAGTTCATCTACTTTTTCAATATAGGAATCAGTAAGTTCCTGTATGGTTTCAAGGCCGCGTCGATATGTATCTTCAGATATTTCTCCATTGCTTTCCAGTTTCTTCAGTTCGTTATTGGCATCCTGACGGATATTTCTGATAGCGATCTTTCCTTTTTCCGCCTTTTCCCGGACAACTTTAACCAGTTCCTTTCTCCGTTCTTCAGTTAATTGAGGAATGTTAATTCTAATCAAATTACCATCATTGTTTGGTGTAAGACCCAGATTTGCCTTTAAGATTGCCCTCTCGATATCTCCCAGCATTGACTTGTCCCAGGGCTCTATAACCAGTAGTCTTGCTTCAGGTGCTGAAACTTTAGCCATTTGATTAACAGGAGTCGGAGTCCCGTAATAATCCACCATGACATTATTAAGTAGTGATGGCCGGGCTCTTCCCGTCCGGACAGTAGCAAAATCCTCCTTTGTAGCCTCAATGCTTTTTTTCATTTTCTCCTCTGCCTTCTTCTTAACCTGATCTATCAATATTATCCCCCCATTTTTTTGTTATAATAATACATATATTATACCAGGCTAACTACTATGAATAAATAATATAAGGCCAAAGAATAAAATTATTTTACAGTAGTACCGACCTTTTCACCCAGTACAGCTTTCAATATATTTCCATTTTCCTTTACAGCAAAAACTATTAAAGGAATATTATTATCCATGCAAAGGGACACTGCAGTTGAGTCCATTACCCGTAATGATTTATTAAGGACTTCAAAATAGGTCAACTCCTCATACATCCTGGCATCAGGATTTTTTACCGGATCACTGTCATATACTCCATCAACATTTTTGGCCATGAGAATAGCTTCAGCCGATATTTCTGCTGCCCGTAATGCAGCTGCAGTATCTGTAGAGAAAAATGGATTACCGGTTCCAGCAGCAAATATAACTACTCTGCCCTTTTCCAGGTGACGGATAGCCCTTCTTCTGATGTATGGCTCCGCAACCTGTCTCATCTCAATGGCAGTCTGAACCCTGGACTCCAGGCCAAGTTTTTCAATGGCATCCTGTAAAGCCATTGCATTAATAACAGTGGCCAACATCCCCATATAGTCTGCAGTTCCGCGATCCATTCCTTTTGCACTACCGGCAATTCCCCTGAAAATATTGCCTCCTCCAACAACTATGGCCATTTCTACCTTTGTTTTTGTGACTACTTCATAAATCTCTCTGGCAATCTGCTGGATCACTGCCGGGTCAATTCCAAAACCCCGGTCTCCTGCCAGAGCCTCACCGCTGATTTTCAATAAAACACGGGAATATGCTGGTCTGTATTCCATGAGTTTTACCTCCGTATAAGTATTCGTTATAAAAATATTAATCCCTTTTTTTTAAAAAAGAGAACACACAATTGTGCTCTCTTTTTTAGTAATAAATTATTTATTCTTTTCTAATTCCTTCATAACCTCTTCGGCAAAATTTTCCTCTTTTCTTTCAATACCTTCGCCCAATTCAAAACGGGTAAAAGCATTTACTTTAAGGCCACTTTCTTCCAGTACCTGGCCAACAGTCTTATCGGTATCTTTTACAAAGGCCTGCTCCAGCAGACAAATTTCACTATAGAATTTATCCAGCTTTCCTACTACGATTTTATCGATAACATGTTCCGGCTTACCTTCATTTAACATTTGTTCCTTATAGATATTTTTCTCTTTCTCAACCACATCAGCCGGAACCTGGGACCTTTCTACATATTCAGGTGCACTGGCAGCAATATGCATAGCGATATCTTTAGCTACCAATTGATTTTCTTCAGTGTTTTCTGCAGCAAAGTCAACGATTACACCTATTTTTCCACCCATGTGAATATAGTCGTACAGGAATCCATCTGTCTGATAACGTTTAAATCTCCTCAGGTTCAGGTTTTCTCCAATATTGGCGATGGCTTCTTTGATAACTGTATTCACATCTTTGTTATCATCCAGGAACCAGCTTTCAGCCAGAACTTCCTCTACAGTATTGGCATTGCTCTGTAATAAGTGGTTGGAAAGATTGTCCAGAAGGGAATTAAAATTATCTGTTTTGGCAACAAAATCAGTTTCACTGTTAACCTCAAGGATAACACCTTTTTTACGGTCTTCAGTAATTAAGACATTAACCTTTCCTTCGGCAGCAATTCTGCCAGCCTTTTTAGCAGCAGCAGCAATACCTTTCTCCCTTAAATACTCTATAGCAGCCTCTATATCTCCATTGGTTTCCTGCAGGGCCTTTTTACAATCCATTATACCGGCACCGGTTCTTTCCCTTAACTCCTTTATAGCCTCCATACTGGCCATTCTATAAACCTCCTTTTTGTCTATGTATATAAAAACCTTAAAAAAAGGCGCAGCAAGATATAAACCCTCTTACAACGCCTTTTAAATGACTATATACTAAGCTTCCAGGTCATCTTCCACTGCCTCTTCTTCTGCTTCAATTTCAGCTACTGTTTCTACTACTGTGTTTTCTTCTGTTTCTTCTTTTGCAGGTTCAACAACTTCTTCCATCTGTTCACCCTGCTTACCAGCCAGAACAGCATCAGCGATAACACTGGTTATCAGTTTAATGGCCCGGATAGCATCATCGTTACCTGGAATCACATAATCGATAAGGTCCGGGTCACAGTTTGTATCAACAATGGCTACAATAGGAATATTCAGCTTTCTGGCTTCAGCAACGGCAATGGCTTCTTTCCGTGGGTCAGCTATGAACAGCACATCAGGAAGATTTTCCATATGCCTGATTCCACCCAGGAAACGTAATAATTTCTCCTGCTCTTTCTTTAACTGGATAACCTCTTTCTTAGGCAATACATCATAAAGGCCTTCAGCTTCCATTTTTTCCAGCTCATTTAAACGTTTTACACGCTGTTTGATGGTCTGGAAGTTGGTCAGCATGCCGCCTAACCACCTCTGGTTAACATAAGGCATGCCACAACGCTGTGCCTCTTCCTTGATTGTTTCCTGAGCCTGTTTCTTTGTACCTACAAAAAGGATTGTTTTCCCTTTTGCAGCTTCATCTTTTACAAAATCATATGCTTTGTTGATCAGATTTACTGTTTTCTGTAAATCAATGATATAGATACCATTTCTTTCAGTAAAAATATACTCAGCCATTTTAGGGTTCCATCTTCTGGTTTGATGTCCGAAATGAACCCCTGCTTCCAGTAATTGTTTCATATTTACCACTGACATACCTTCCACCCCCTTTCCTGGTTAGCCTCCGCCTAACTCATCCCTGAATACCCACTGTAAAAAACAGCACCAGGCATTCAGGTCCCTAAGCGTGTGTAGTTTTCAACCATAGGTTAGTATACCATATAATAAAATAATTATCAATTAATTTTATATAAATTTCTCCCCTTTTTTATAGGATCTGATTTTGACCCGGCCGTCCTCTGTATAAAATTCCATGGTCCGGCCATAATCTTTTCCCAGGTCTTCTCCTATAATAGGGATATTATATTCTTCCAGGATCCGATAAACTGCCTCAATATTCCTTTTTCCAATCTGGATAACCATATCTCCCGAACTGGAAAACATATGTGCTCCCCCGGCTAATTTAGCAGTCATGTTTTCCCTTCTGGCACCGGCTTCCACCATCTTCTCAATCAAGAGAGGTATACCGGTATCAGCATATTTGGCGGGTTTTATATTTTCACCACCATTACTTTTCGGCAACATTATATGTATAAGTCCGCCTATTTTATTAATATCATCATATAGGGCTATTCCCACACAGGAACCCAGCCCGATTGTGACTAAGATATCAGGCGACCTACCAACATGGTATTCCGCCATTTTCACCCGCACTGTTTCACTCATGAAGTCTCTATCCCCAATGAATTAAGTATTTTTTCCAGGGAGCCGGGATCTGGTATATAAAAGAAAAATCCCTCAATCTCTTCATCGCCGTTAATAAATTTGGTTTCAATCAGTAAGGCATAATCATTATCTGCCAGACTGATCATAGAAGAACTTAAAATAGCCCCAGCCATATCATGGGAAAAGGCTGGAACAGATTGAAAAAGATTTAAACCAGTCATCTGATTGATAGCATTAAGGTAAGAGCCTGCCAGAATATTACCTATCTCCATAATGGCAGATACCTCAACTTCCTCAAGATTATTAACATCTATTTCATAATCAGTAATCATCTCCAGCAGATTTACAGTACTCGCCTCTGAAAACACCAGTAAAATACTGCCAGGGCTCTCTCCCATAACCCGCAATAAAACGCTAACAACCTGACTTTCTACTCCTCCGGTAAGTTCTGGTACATCCTCTATAGGAATTATGGTAACAGATGGGACGGTCATATGGATTCTGGTATTAAGAAACTGGGCAAAGGCAGTCGCTGCATTACCGGCACCTATATTGCCTATTTCCTTCAGTGCATCCTTATGGAGACTGGTTAAATGATTAAGCAGATCTGACATGTTAGCCACCTCTCAGATGATTATTTAGAACTCTATTTTTTCCAGTTCTATTAACTCCTCCGTAGTCAGTACCTTGTTTAAATTCAAAAGAATCAATAACTGATTATTGATTTTCGCAACGCCCTGTAAATAATCGCTATGGACAGCCTTGACAATCTCCGGAGCATCGGTAATCTCCCTGGCATCTATTCTAATCATCTCTGTTACAGTATCCACCAGCATACCCATATTGCTGATTTCATCCAGTTCCACGATGATTATCCTTTTCTTTTCTTCTTCAACCTGGCTTCTCTTCAGAGACAACTTTTCAGCTAAATCTATAACAGGGATAATATCCCCTCTTAAATTAATAACCCCTTTAACAAAGGATGGAGAATTGGGGATGAAGGTAGTCTCCATTACCGGTATTACCTGTTTAATTTGATTTACATCAACCCCAAATCTTTCCTCGCCAACTGTGAAAACAATGAATTGTTTTTCTTCCTTCTGTATATCATTTTTCTTTCTATTATTAAAATTAGATAGCAAATTAAATCCCCTCCTCATGCTGACAGATATATCCAATCATCATGCAGACACTGGCCTGTTCTCAAATAACAATTTTTCCAGATCTATTAATACGATCAGCCTCTTGCCTTTTTTTATAACTCCTTTAATATAATCCTGGCGGACAGCTGTATCAATCTCCGGTGCTGACTCCAATTCCTTCTCTGTATCATACCATAAAACTTCCTTAATATCATCTACCAGGAGGCCAATGAGCATATCCTCATATTCGATGGTTATAATCCTTTCTTTCTCCCCAGTACCTGAATTAATACCAAAGCGTTTACGCAGATCAACCACTGGAACAATCTGTCCTCTTAAATTTATCACTCCCCTGACATATGCAGGGGTATTTGGTACAGGTGTAATTTTAGAAACCTTTATAATCTGCTTTGATTGGGTTATATCAACAGCATACTCTTCATCGGCCAGCTCGAAAACTACAACCTGTTTTCTCTCGCTATCCTCCATTATTTCATTTTCTCTAAGAGTATAATCCATAAGATATCCTCCTCTTACGCTATATTCCGTACATCTAGAATCAAGGCCACATCTCCGTCTCCTACTATAGTGGCACCACTGATATTTTTAATATTGATCAGGTATTTGCCCAGTGATTTGATAACAATCTCCTGCTGGTTCAATAATTCATCAACGATAAGGCCAACTAACCTCTCCGCTGATTTAATTATGACAACAGGTATCTCTTCGTATTCCTTATATTTTCCATATTCTACAGGAAGATTCAACTGCCGTGCAGCCTCAACCAGCGGAATTGTATTTTCCCTTAGTAATATTACATCCTGTCCCCTTACCTGCATAATCTCATCAGGGCTGATAAGCAGGGTTTCACTGATACTACTTAAAGGTATAGCATAGACTTCATTATTTATAACTACCATCAAGGCCTGGGTAATTGCCAATGTTAATGGCAGGGAAATGGTAAAACGGGTGCCCACATCCAGCTCGGACTCTACAAAAACCTGTCCATCAAGGGCTTCAACAACATTCCGGACAACATCCATACCTACACCGCGGCCGGAAATATCCGTCACTTCCTCAGAGGTACTGAACCCGGGCTGGAATATAAGGTTAAGCTTGTCCCTTTCCTCCATCTGCCTCGCATCATCTGCTGTAATAACACCTTTCTGGATGGCTTTTTCTACAACTCTATCAGTATCAATACCCGCGCCATCATCTTCCACTTCTATTATAATCTCACTGCCTTTCTGATAAGCCCGCAGCAAAATGGTACCTGCAGGTGATTTGCCTTTTTCCTTTCTAACCTCCGGTGTCTCGATTCCATGGTCGATGGAATTTCGTAGGATATGCATTAAGGGATCACCCAATTCATCGATGAGTGAACGATCCAGCTCAGTGTCCGCACCTTCAATAACCAAATCAATCTCCTTATTCAATTCTTTGGAAAGATCCCTGACCATGCGCGGAAATCTATTAAATATACCGCCGATGGGAACCATTCTAATCTGCATTACAATATGATGTAAATCCTGGGTTACCCTGTCCAGTTGCTGAATAATGTCCTGATATACATCACTTTGAATGTTCAGGCCTTCCAATCTGGTCTTATTAATTAACAATTCCCCTACCATATTCATCAAATTGTCCAGCTTTTTAATATCCACGCGCACAGTAGGGGAAACCTGAATATTTGATAAACCCTCCCGCAGTTTCTTATTATTATCCACCTGTATTTTTTTCTCCTCTTTTTCGATTTCTTTCACTACTTTTGCTTGTTTATCTTCTTTATGAATGATTACTTCAGCCACATCGATGATATCAGCAAATTCCTGATTTATTTGCTTTTCTTTTAAAGAGGAAACCAGTTTTATATATATGGAATCGCCAAAATCTTCATCTTCAATTTCCCTCTGATCTGGATTGGATTTAGCCAGATACCCCAGTTCCTGGGCTTTCTTCAAAATCATGTATCCCCGGACATTCTTGAGCAAGCAATCCTGGGCCAGGATCACTTTAATATTATATACACTTTCATCACCGGTCATTTTATTATAAATTTCTTCTTTTTCTTCCTCAGTCAAGGTTAGCATGGCATTAAAATCCTGCTGGCCAGCTTTCGCCTTTCTATCAGCTCCCACTGGTTCCTGGATCACACCGCCGTTTTCCAGTATTTCCTCCAGCTTCCTTAAATAGGTGCTGACGTCTGTCACTTCTTCCCCATTAGCTCTGATATCATCCAACAATGTTTTTATGTAGTCCAGGCCTGAAAAAAGAGTATCAATTATATGTTCATTAATCTGGAGTTCCTTATTTCTAACTTTCGCCAGAATATTTTCTATTCTATGTGTCAAATCAGTTAAACGCTCATAACCCATGGTAGCCGACATACCCTTCACTGAATGGGCTGCACGGAAAACAGCATTTATAATCTCTTCATCGTCTGGATTCTCTTCCAGAAGGAGCACATTTTCATTTAATTGCTGCAAATACTCAGCAGACTCATCAAAAAACATCTGTAAATATTGTTCCCTATTATCCATGGAAACTACCTCCTTTAACTAACAAATCCCCACTCATGCCCGGATATTTTTTATTCATTAAACAACTTATTGACAGCAGCCAATACTCGATCAGGTTTAAAGGGTTTTACCACAAAATCCTTTGCTCCAGCCTGTATGGCATCGATTACCATTGCCTGCTGGCCCATGGCGCTACACATAATAATTTTGGCATCCTTATCAAACTCCAGTATTTCTTTTACTGCATCTATACCATCCATTTCAGGCATTGTGATATCCATAGTTACCAGATCGGGCTTTAATTCCTTATACAATTCAATGGCATCTCTACCGGTCTCGGCCTCGCCGACAATCTCATACCCGCCATCAATTAAAATATTTTTAATCATCATTCGCATAAAAGCAGCATCATCTACTACTAATACTCTTTTGCTCATCTATATAGACCCCCTTGGTTATATATGGATTATTTTATCTTTCTTAATATATTCGACAATCCTTCAATAGTTCCTGCAAATAGTAAAAAAATGTCCCCCCAGGAGAGGACATTAATCATTATAATGGTTTTTCCAGAACTAATTATGATTTAAGCTTATCCAGTTCTTCCAGGAGATAATCATTGAGCACTTTAATATAGGTACCTTTCATACCGAGAGATCTTGATTCAATTACACCAGCACTCTCAAATTTTCTTAAAGCATTAACTATAACAGACCTGGTTATACCTACCCGGTCAGCAACTTTACTGGCTACCAGCAATCCTTCTTTGCCATCAAGCTCTTCAAAAATATGCTCTATTGCCTCCAGCTCAGAATAAGACAGAGTGTCTATGGCAATCTGAACGGCAGCTTTTTTCCGGGCTTCTTTTTCAATTTTTTCAGTTCTGGAACGCAAAATTTCCATACCTACTACAGAGGCTCCATATTCACCCAGCACAAGGTCATGAGCAGAAAATTCATTTCCATATCTGGCTAATACCAGTGTGCCCAGCCTGTCACCTCCACCAAGGATAGGTATAATAGTAGTTAATTTATTATTAAATAAACAATTCTTATCTTCAGCGAAGATACAAACTCCCTCTTCTTTTTCTATATTGGCTTTTGTCTCCCTTATTTTCAATAATTCCTTATTATAATCTCCTGGCAGTTCGCCTTCGCTAACTATCTTTTCTTCCATAACATCACATTCAAAATCATCCAGTAAACTGTAACCATAAATTTTTCCTTCGCTACTGGCAATATAAACATTACATTCAATGGCTTCTCTTAATACCATTGCCATTTCTGCAAAATCAACAGGCCTGCCTCCAGTCCTTTGCAATAACCTGTTAATCATACGGCTTTTTTCCAATAATTTATCCATAGTTATATACCTCCATTTACTTATACACTTTATAGTATATATTTGCTCAAATCTTTATCCATTACTACATCAGCTAGCTGTTTTCTCACATAATCCACATCAATCACAATCTTCTCACCTTTCAAATCAGGAGCAGAAAATGATAAATCTTCCAGTAATCTTTCCATTATTGTATGCAATCTTCTGGCACCAATATTCTCAGTCTGCTCATTCACCCGGTAAGCAAACTCAGCTATTTCCTCGATGGCCTCATCGGCAAACTCAATTTCCACACCCTCAGTGGCCAACAAAGCAATATACTGTTTTATCAGGGCATTTCTGGGCTTCGTCAATATCTGTACAAAATTATCCTTTGTCAGGCTCTTCAATTCTACCCTAATGGGGAAACGCCCCTGCAATTCCGGTATCAAATCCGAAGGTTTTGCCACGTGAAAAGCACCTGCAGCAATAAATAAAATATGATCAGTCTTAACTGGACCATATTTCGTCATCACAGTGGAACCTTCAACAATAGGAAGAATATCTCTCTGTACTCCTTCCCTTGACACATCAGGCCCATGGCCTGTTTCCCGTCCAGCAATCTTGTCAAATTCATCCAGGAAAACAATCCCGTCATTTTCTACTTTCTCAATAGCTTCCCGGCTTACCTCATCCATATCAATAAGCTTTTGTGCCTCTTCCTGTTTGAGAATATTGATTGCCTCGGCAATAGTTACTTTTCTCTTCTTCTTCTGAGCCGGAAATATATTTCCAAAAACATCCTGGAAGTTTATCCCTATTTCTTCAACACCACTGATAGAAAACATTTCCAACATTTGTGGTGTCTGTACTTCCACATTTATCTCAATAGTCTCTTCATTTAATTCACCATCAATCAGTCTTTTCCTTAATCTCTCCCTCCTTTCCATAATCCTGTCGTAAGTTTCCTGGTCAAGTTCATCATCTTTATCATTTTCCATTAAGAAACTAAAGGGGTTTTTTCTTTTTCTTCTAGGTATAGGCATTAAAATATCCAGGACTCTTTCTATTGCCAGCTCTTCTGCCTTGTCTTCTACATCCTTAATCTTTTCCTTTTTTATTAACTGAATTGAATTCTCAACTAGATCCCTAATGATGGAATCTACATCACGGCCTACATATCCTACTTCAGTAAACTTGGTAACCTCTACTTTAATGAAAGGCGAGTTGGTTATTTTAGCTAATCTTCTGGCAATTTCAGTCTTACCTACACCTGTCGGGCCAATCATAAGTATGTTTTTGGGTATAATCTCTTCCCGTAATTCACTTCCGATTTTCTTCCTCCGGTATCTATTCCTTAAGGCAACGGCTACAGCCCTTTTTGCCTCTTCCTGTCCAATAATATATTTATCCAGTCTTTCTACTATCTCTCTGGGGGTTAACTCTTCGATGGCCCTTCACCTCCTGCTATTTCCTCAACTATTATATTATCATTGGTATAAATACAGATTCCGGCAGCAATCTTCACCGCCTCATAGGCTATATCTCTTGCCCTCATATGGTCGGCAAATTTTATCATAGCTAAAGCAGCTGCCTGTGCATATGGACCACCTGAACCAATTGCAATAACATCATCATCTGGTTCAATAACATCTCCGTTTCCTGAGATCAAAAGAATCTTATCTGCATTTGCCACCAATAATAATGCTTCTAACTTTCTCAATACTCGATCGGTCCGCCATTCTTTTGCCAGTTCAACAGCTGCTCTTTCCAGATTACCGTGAAATTCTTCTAATTTAATTTCAAACTTCTCCAGTAGGGTAAAGCCATCAGCAGACGCTCCGGCAAAACCCACCAGAACTTCTCCCTTATATAAATATCTCACTTTTCTTGCCCCGGCCTTCATGACGGTATCACCCAGGGTGACCTGCCCGTCACTGGCCATGGCTACTTCTCCTTTATGTTTAACAGCTACTACTGTAGTAGCCCTGAGATTCCAATCCACTAATCAGACCTCCCTGAATCTGTATTCAATTTTCAAATGATTCAAAATAATGCTTTAGTAATTACCTATATTATATTATCATAACTAATGATTTGCTGTCAAGCCAATCAATAAGGACTTAAGGTTTAATTAAAACTGATTTTATCTATTATTGATTATTTGCTTCTACACTCTCTTCATAGCCGCATTCCTCATTTATACAACTATAAACCAATCCTTTTCCTTTATTCTTCTTTTCCACCATTAAACCCTCACAGCGGGGACAGGGCTTATCTACCGGCTTATTCCAGCTGGTAAAATCACAATCGGGATATTTGCTACAACCATAGAATATCCTGCCTCTACGGGTTTTACGCTGAATCAATTCCCCTTCCTTACATTCAGGACAGCTGACGCCGGTTTTTATTAAAAAGGGTTTTGTATTGTTACATTCCGGATAACCGGAACAGGCAAGAAACTTTCCATAACGTCCATATTTAATTACCATCGGCCTGCCGCATTTTTCGCATTTTTCTTCTGTTGTTTCACTGGCCAGTTCAACCCTTTCCATCTTCTCCCTGGCCTCCTCCAGTTTAGCAGCAAAGGGATAATAAAAATCGGCCAGGACCTTCTTCCAGTCTTCATTCCCCTCTTCGATATTGTCAAGCCTTTTTTCCATTTGTGCTGTAAATTCAACATCAGTAACATCAGGGAAATATTCACTCAATAAATCGACCACGATGAAACCTAATTTAGTAGGTACCAGCTGTTTCCCTTCCTTTTCTACATAGCCCCGGGAAATAATGGTGGAAATAATCGGCGCATAAGTACTGGGTCTTCCTATACCTTCCTCTTCCAGTGTTTTCACCAGGCTGGCCTCAGTAAAACGCGGAGGCGGCTGGGTAAAATGCTGCTGTGGATCATATTTTCCGGCCGCCAGAATATCCCCTTCAGCAATATCCGGTAAGATTACATCTTCTCTCTCTTTTTCATTGGTCACTACTAAAAATCCTGGAAAGACTATCTGTGAACCGGTAGCCCGGAAAAGATATTTTTCTCCGGCCTGAATGTTGACAGTGAGGATCCTGTAAACAGCCGGGCTCATCTGGCTGGCGACAAACCTGCGCCAGATTAAATCATACAATTTATATTGCTCGGGAGTTAGATATTTCTTGATCAGCTCCGGATGACGGTCAACAGAAGTAGGCCTGATTGCCTCATGGGCATCCTGCGCACTTTTAGATCTGGAATATTTTCTGCCTTTTTCCGGTAAATATTGTTCTCCAAAATTATTTTTAATATAATTCCTGGCACCAGCGGCTGCTTCATCTGAAATCCTGGTACTATCTGTTCTGATATAACTGATTAATCCGACAGTACCTTCTTCGCCAATATCAATTCCTTCGTATAATTGCTGTGCTATGTACATGGTTTGATTGGCAGAAAAGTTCAGTACATTTGAAGCCCGTTGTTGCAAAGTACTGGTGGTAAAGGGGGGCAGGGGATTTCTCTTCCGGTCCCTTTCTTTAACCTTTTTAACTACAAAGGTTGATTTTTTCAGGTCTTCGACTATCTTTAAAGCTTCCGCCTCATTACTTATTTTAAGCTTTTTCCCGTCAATTCTCTGCAAATCAGCAGTGAAAACTTCACCATTATGTTCAAATTCTACCGTTATTGTCCAGTATTCTTCCTTTACAAAGTTTTCTATTTCCCTTTCCCGCTCACAGATAATCTTGACAGCTACAGTTTGCACTCTGCCGGCACTCAGGCCCTTTCTCACTTTAGTCCAGAGCAGGGGGCTCAATTTATATCCAACCAGCCTGTCAAGGAGCCTTCTGGCTTGCTGTGCATCCACCAGGTTTTTATTGATTGGCCTGGCTTCCTTAAGGGCTTTCTGTATTGCAGTTTTGGTAATCTCATTAAACTCAATCCGGACATTTTCCTTATCCAGATCCAGAGCCCGGTACAGGTGCCAGGAAATAGCTTCACCCTCTCTATCCGGGTCTGTGGCCAGGAGGACATCTCCGCTGTTTTTTACTTCTTTCTTTAATTTATTTAATATCTTGCCCTTCCCTCTTATGGTAATATATTGTGGTTCAAAATTATTATCAATATCTATACCCATTTTACTTTTCGGTAAATCTATAACATGCCCCATAGAAGCTTCAACTCTATAGCCTTTTCCCAGAAATTTAGAGATAGTTTTTGCTTTTGCTGGAGATTCAACAATGACCAGTGTATCCTTGCTCTTGTTTTTTGCCACTATAACACCTCCAACGACACATTAGTTTAAATAACGATAGGCATCAGGGACTATATCTTTAAACTCACTTATTTCATTCAATAAAAGATATAATTTGTACTGATCTACTACAACCTCTTCTATAATATCCCAAAGACTTAAATTGGAAAGATTCTCATGATAACTGGTCTGAATCAACCTTTTGATAATCTCCTCGCTCTCATCAATGGAGAGGATTCCGGAAAAGATAACCTTAATCAACAAACCCTGTATATCTATTGGAAGATAGAGTTTTTCAGCATTGCTGAGAACTCTATTATATAATTCAAACTCTCTGGATTTAGCAGGCAGGACATTTTCTGCCTCTATTATTTCCGTACCATTATAAATTAATTCAAAAGCCTCATCTATATCCTTAATCTCATATCCCAATTCCAGAAGCTCCATAACTATTTCCTCTTCCATGAATACCTCGCCATCAACCAGTAAGCGCTGTATCAGAAAACTTACTATCTCTATAATATTATTTTTCATATCCAGTCCCCCCAGGAAAACATATCTATATCTATACAACATAACCATTAATTTATTATATTGGTTTTAGTAAGCTTTGTAAACCCATAAACAAATATTTTTTTCCAGGGCCCCGGGAAACAATACCCTTCAGCTCCAGTTTTAAAAGAATAGTATTGACCGTACCGGGACTTTTATCTGTAAGCCTTACTATCTCATCTACAGTCAATTCTATCTCTTTTTCAAATAGCCTGATAATCACCTTTTCTTCCTCACTCAGGACCGGATATTTAATCTCCTGATATTTCTCATCAGTAGTTCCGATATCAGTACTATAATGGAAAAGCTCTTCAATGATATCCTCCACCCCTGTAACCATTCTGGCACCCTCTTTGATCAGCCTGTTGGTCCCCTTACTCTGGGGCCGGTCAATATTACCTGGAACCGCAAAAAGTTTCCTTCCCTGTTCCCGGGCTAAAGCTGCAGTAATAAGTGAACCACTTCTGGCCGCTGCCTCAACAACCAGCACTCCCTGGCTTAAGCCACTGATAATCCTATTCCGTTGAGGGAAATGGCCAGACAGGGGCTCTACTCCTGGAGGGTATTCGCTAAGCAGGGTTCCCTTTTCTTCAATTTCCAGGTATAAGTTTTTGTTTTCTGGTGGATAAATAATATCCAGGCCACAGCCGGTAACAGCAATGGTTTTCCCTTCTCCTTTAAGAGCAGCATGATGGGCATATGTATCTATCCCTCTGGCCAGCCCGCTGACGACAGTTATACCCCTTTCTGCCAGTTCATAAGCCATTCTTCCGGCAACCTTCCTGCCATATTCAGTACATCCCCTGGCACCCACTATGGCCACAGCAGGAAAAGAGAAGTCCGGCTCTCCTTTATAATATAATACAGGCGGTGGATCGGAAATATTCTTCAAAGGCCCGGGATAATCTTCGTCAAATACGGTTAAAAACCCAATCTTATTTTTATCTAAAACCTCCAGTAAATGATCCAGGTCTATTTTTTCCCGTTCTGCGACTATTTTACTGGCCAGGGCCTGGCTGCCTATTATATTTTCTAACTCCTTACGGCTTGCCTGCCAGATTGAAACAGGATTCCCAAAATATTGGAGCAAATTTTTCATCCTTTTCGCCCCTAACCCCCTGATAGTACTCAGAGCCAGCCAGTAATATCGGGCATTGTCCATATCCATCCCTCCGGCTTTACAATGTCCAGTATTATACTTCTATAATTTGTAATGATTTCCTTTTTATCCTACAAAATTTATTTCAAAGATAGGATATTTATTAAGAATTAAGTTAAAAAAAAGAGGCGTTAACCTCTTTTTGCCGGAAACAATCAATCTGTCAGGAAATCAAATATATTGCTCAATGTACTGCTGTCACTTCTTTTATAAAACTCCGTGTAAGAACATTTGGTACAGGTGATAGTATAAAACCTTTTATTCTGTACATCGAAGATTTTGGATAGCCTGCTGCCAGTTGTCCTGACCTCATCACGTTCATAAGACTCGTTACCGCATTTTGGGCATTTATATCCCTTCGCCACTATAAATACCTCCCCACTTAAACCAATTATTTAATTTAATTCAAACCTGGTCCGGACTTACCTTTACCTCTTAACGATTTCATTACCACGGATAAACCGGTAAGCAGAGTAAGAACCATCATATTTAAGTGTATAACTCGCTTCCTTATTATTATCCTCATCAAATATCTCTAGTACTACCTCCAGCGGCTCATTATTCTCTGCCCTTTCCCGGATAGAATAATGAAGCTTAAACTCCGGAAAGGGCAACTGCCCGCTGTCCTTCTCCAGCAAAGAATTATAAATCCTTCTGGCCATATCCTGTGTAAAATAAGCTGTGTAATCCATCAATCATCCCCCGTTTAATCTATTTCCTTAATAATATATACGGGTGATGATTATTTAATTCATCAGGCCGGAATCTATTCACTTAATAGCATATCCCCATCTTTAATATATCCCTTTTTACGCATATATTCTGAAATCAGTAATGTTATTACAGCCGGTAGTAGGAAATGCAGTAGAATAATCGGGAAAATAGCTTTAGAGCCCATAACCTCAAGAGTAGCTATTTGACCGACAAGGCCACTGGTACCCATACCAGCGCCAATGGCATTGTTCTCCATTTTGAATACAACAGTAGAGACCGGACCCAGGATAGCGGATGTAATTGTCGGGGGAAGCCAGATTAATGGATTTTTAACAATATTGGAAATCTGCAACATGGAGGTACCAAGTCCCTGGGCAATCAAACCGCCCACTTTATTCTCCCGGTAACTGGCGACAGCAAAACCAATCATCTGGGCTGAACAGCCAACCGTTGCAGCTCCTGCAGCCAGTCCCTCCAGGCCCAATGCAATGGCCAGGGCTGCGCTACTGATAGGTGCCGTCAGGGCTATACCCATTAATGTAGAAACAATTATACCCATTGGGAAAGGACGCAATTCTGTAGCCCTGTTTATTAAACCACCAAACCAGTTCATAAAATAAACTACAAAGGGGCCTACCCATATTCCCACAAGACCGCCAATCAGAATTGTTCCGGCAGGCACCAGAACAATATCCACTTTTGTTTTCCCCTGCACCAATCTGGAAAACTCAGCCCCAGCCAGGGAAGCCACCAGTGCCCCGACAGGTTCACCGATCTGAAGTGAAAGGGCACCAGAAGGTAAAATGGTAATTGTACCTGCCCCCACAGCCCCGGTAATTATTGAAGCAAAAATCCCCAATGGTGAAACCCCGATACTATAAGCAACACCCGCACCGATAGCCGGCCCCATCAGGTTCTGGGCGATTGTTCCAAATTTAACAAGGGCATTTAAATTAAGCAAAATACCCAATTGCTTCAGTATAAGGCCAATGATTAA